>NZ_JAJAPB010000015.1 GCF_026226615.1 Geovibrio ferrireducens | reverse complement strand
ACTTGAGATTAACAAATAAATAAATTCTCGCCTCGAATTAAATAACATATACAACAATGACGCAAACAGTTCCATGGATGGAACTGCGCCGTGCGAAGCGAAGCCGAATAACAGGCACATGGATGTGCCCGTGGAGCGCGTACCGCAGCGAACGCGAGGAACGCAAGCGGAACCAGAGCAGCAAGCAGCTCGTAAACATGCTGCCATGGATGGGAGCACGCCGTGCGAAGCGAAGGTCTGCTTTGCAGACCGCGAGCGTGTGTAAAAATTTCCATGGACGGTAAATTTTTACTGTAAAATGAAAAAGGCGGGAGCATCAGCCCCCGCCAGGTATAAAGACAACAGTCCTGCCGCCTTCTTAATTCTCAAGGTTTACTATATCATCGTACATGCGCTGAACATCGTTCCTGTGGCATGCCTCATCGCTTGCCAGCTTAAAGAAGACATCCCCTGCGGGTGTGTCCTTAAACTTTTCGGCGAGATCTTCATAGTACTTCACGGAGTTATCTTCGTATCTGATGGCAATCAGAAGCACATCCTGAACAGTAAGCTCCCCTGTAACGACTTCCGGCTTGACCCCCTGGCCAATTCCGAGCCCTTTCCAGCGGCAGCTTACATCAAGACCGAGGTTTTCCAGTGAACCTGTCTCAAGCGCCTGCTCGATGATCTCTTTATGCTTATTCTTCTGCTCCATAAGATCTTTTATAAGCTCCTTGGTGCTGAGATCGCTCACGACTTTAAGCAGCTTGTCATAGAACTCATAGGACAATGCTTTCTTTTCTTTCGCCTCTTCAAGCGCTTTTCTTACAGATGCATCCATCATTTACCCCGTTATACCGTAAGCGAGCTTACGAGATTTACGAAGAAAGAGGGGAAGAAACCAACCAGAACCACAAGCACAGCCGCTATAAAAGTGGCTATAAAGCTGGGGGCCTTAAGCGTAAGCTCGGTTTCATACTCCGGCTCTTTGAAATACATGAATATAGTCACTCGCATATAGTAGTAGCATGCAAGTGCACTGTTAAGCACACCTACTATTGCAAGCCAGTATATCTCGGCTTTGATGGCGGCGATAAAGATGTAGAACTTGCCCACGAATCCCGCAAGCGGAGGAATGCCCGCCAGAGAGAACATGAAAAGAAGCATAGCAAGTGCTACAAGCGGGTTCTTTTTGGAAAGCCCCGCGAAGCTCTCTATCCTTTCATCGTCTATCATGCCTTTGTTCTTAAGCATGCTGATAACGGTGAAAGCGCCGATGTTCATAAAGCTGTAGATCAGCATGTAGAGCGTGATTGCCCTGATCCCTTCCGGAGTCATGGTGACAAGCCCTATCAGCATATAACCCGCATGGGCTATGGCTGAGTAGGCAAGCATTCTCTTCACATTCTCCTGAGCAAGAGCCACGAGGTTGCCGTATGTCATGGTGAGAACAGCAAGGATAGTGAAGAAAAGTGTCCACTGCTCGGAAGCGGGGGCTATGGCTACCCATGTAAAGCGGATCAGTGCGCCGAAGGCAGCAGCCTTGGGAGCAACAGTCATAAAGCCCGCAATAGGGGTGGGTGAGCCGGTGTAAACATCCGGAGCCCACATATGGAAGGGAACTGCGGATATTTTGAATGCGAAGCCCACAAGCATAAGCAGGAGACCGAACTTGATTCCAAGAGAATCACTGCCGTGCCCCTGAAGAGCCGCTGCTATATCAGTATAGGTAAGGCTTCCGGTAAGTCCGTATATGAATGAGAGTCCATACAGGAAAATACCTGAGGAGAACGCACCCATAAGGAAGTACTTAACGCCTGCCTCGTTCGATTTAAGGCAGTGTTTGTTAAAGCCTGCAAGAACATACATGGAGATAGCCATGGTCTCAAGACCGACATAGAAGATGGTAAGGTCGTTTGCGCTGACCATGAACATCATGCCGATCAGGCTGAAGAACATAACTATGTATATTTCGCCTTTCAGCATGTTTTTATCTTTCAGATACTCTATGGAGCCCAGTGTTGTCAGGGTGTAAGCCATAGCGAATATAAGGAAGAAAACATAGCTGAAGTTGTCCCATATAAGCATGTTGTTAAAGCCGATAAAAGGTCCGGCGGGGCAGAGAAGCGCCACAAGAGCAACAAATGCTATCCCGAAGTAGCCCACGCTTGCCTTCATTTTATCGCCCGCAACCACATCAATAACGATAAGCGTAAGAGCAAATATCGTCATCAGAATTTCGGGGTAAACCGTGATGATGTCATTAAATAACTGCGGTGTCATCATCAGCCTCCTTATTTCATCGCCACGCCGGCGGTGAATACCTGTTCAACAAGGTGCTTCACGCTCTCGTGCATATAGGATGTGAAAGTTTCGGGGTATATACCAACCCAGAAAACAATGATCAAGAGAGGCATAATATAGATTATCTCTCTGAGGTTCATGTCCTTCAGGTCTTCCCAGCGTTTGTTAAGGCTTTCATACAGCACTCTCTGGTACATCCAGAGCATGTAGACAGCGGCAAAGATAACGCCGCTGGCGGCTATTATCGCGTAGTCGCTGAAAGCTTCGAATGCGCCCACAAGAACAAGGAACTCGCCAATGAACGCGCCCATGCCGGGGAGGCCGATGGAACCCATTGTGAATATAAGGAAGATTGTGGCGAACATAGGCACGCTGGCCGCAATACCGCCGTATTCTGAAATCTCCCTTGTGTGGGTTCTTTCATATATCGCACCAATCAGAAGGAACAGTGCGCCTGTTATTATACCGTGGTTGAACATCTGGAGAATGCCGCCCTCTATACCCGCCTGGTTTATGGCGTAGATACCGAGTGTGACAAAACCCATGTGGCTCACTGAGGAATATGCAACGAGTTTTTTAACATCGCTCTGCACCATCGCCACCAGTGCGCCGTAAACAATCGCAATCACAGAGAGGATAGCGACAAAGGGCATAAAGCTTATGGAAGCTGCCGGGGTAATCGGGAGGCAGAATCTCAGGAAGCCGTATGTACCCATTTTAAGCAGTACGCCCGCAAGTATGACTGAACCTGCCGTGGGCGCCTCAACGTGCGCATCGGGGAGCCATGTATGTACCGGGAACATGGGAACCTTGATGGCAAAGCCGAGGAAGAAAGCAAGGAATATAACAGTCTGGAATCCCGCAGTGTATTTAACAGCCTGAGCGGTGATAGCCATAATGTCAAAAGTGTATATCCCAGTGATTTCACCGTGTTTGAAGAACAGGGCAATGATTGCAAGCATCATCAGCACTGAACCCGCAAGGGTGTAAAGGAAGAACTTAACCGCTGCGTAGATCCTTCTTTTTCCGCCCCATACGCCTATTATAAGGTACATGGGTATGAGCATAGCTTCCCAGAAGATGTAGAAAAGGAAGAAGTCAAGGGCAAGGAACACGCCGACCATTCCGGTTTCCAGCACAAGCAGAGCGAGATAGAACTCCCTCTGGCGCTTCTGGATGTATGTGAAGGAGCCGAGAACCGCAATAGCCGTAAGCAGGGTAGTGAGGAAGATCATGAGTATTGATATTCCGTCGACCCCTACATAGTACTGAATGCCCAGTGCGGGAATCCAGTCCGCCTTTTCAACGAACTGCATTGCCGCAGTCGTCTTATCAAATGAGGTCATCAGCGGTATAGTGAGGATGAACTCAATAATTGTGGCGATGAAAGTCGCCCACATAGTGGTTTTACCGCCCCTGAGAAACAGGAAGATGACAAAAGCGGCTACCAGCGGGAAGAAAATCAGTATTGAAAGGATGTTTTCCATCATCTCTTAACTCCCCCTTATACCGTGTAGAATATTGTGAACAGCACAATCACGCCGACAACCATCGTAAAGATGTATGTCTGCATGCGTCCTGTCTGCAGGTGTCTTGCCACTCCGCCGATGAACATCGGAACCTTTCCGAATGCGTTTACGGTGAAGTCTATTACGTTTACGTCAAAGCCTCTCCACAGGAATCTGGAGATGGTCACTATGGGGAAAACGATAATCGCGTCATAAAGCTCGTCAAAGAACCACTTGTTGTAGAAGAAGGTATGTACGGGCTTGAATGCCTTGACAGTTTTTCCCGGCAGCGAGGGAACTTTAATGTAGTACAGCCAGCTTATGAATATGCCCGCAGCAGCAACCACTATGGAGAGTACCATCAGCATAAGCGCTGTTGAATGCTCAAGGTGGTGCGGATGCGCTCCCTCAGGAGTAAGTACCGGTCCGAGGAAGTGGTGTATGAAGCCGTTTTCCAGCGGATAGCCGAATACTGCGCCCGCCAGAACAGAAAGGATGGCAAGGAACACAAGGGGCCCCGTCATAGTAACGGGAGATTCGTGAGCATGGTCGTGCATATGCTGGTTTCTGGGTGTTCCCTCAAACACAAGGAAGAAGGAGCGGAACATATAGAAAGCCGTCATGCCCGCAACAACAGTCGCCACGAACCATGGGAACATGTGACCGTTTGCGAAGGTCATGGCGAGGATTTCATCCTTTGACCAGAAGCCCGCAAGGGGAGGAATACCTGCAATGGCTATACAGCCTATGAGGTAAGTCCAGTATGTAATGGGCATTTTCTTTTTCAGACCGCCCATCTTTCTCACATCAAGGTCGCCGTGCATAGCGTGCATAACGGAACCTGAGCAGAGGAAGAGAAGACCTTTGAAGAAAGCGTGTGTAAACAGGTGGAATATACCCGCAACATATGCGCCCACACCTGTGGCCATTATCATGTAGCCAAGCTGCGAAACGGTTGAGTAAGCGAGTATGCGCTTAAGGTCATACTGGGTAAGACCGATTGTAGCGCCGAGAAGTGCGGTGAACATACCCACATAAACAACAAGCATGCTGGTTATGTGCGCCTCTGAGAACAGAGCGTTGCAGCGCGCAACCATGTAAACCCCTGCGGTAACCATCGTTGCGGCGTGGATAAGTGCCGAAACGGGTGTGGGGCCTTCCATAGCGTCAGGAAGCCAGGTATGCAGCGGGAACTGGGCTGATTTACCCATAGCGCCGCAGAAGAGGCCGAGCGTCATAAGGTCTATCAGGCTGAACTGCATGCCGAACACAGTATATGTGCTGGCTTTTATCGCCTGGATGGACTCATACTGGAAAGCGTCGCTGTAGTTAAGACCTTTAAATGTTATGATAACGAGCAGAAGGCCTATGTAGAAACCGAAGTCCCCGACCCTGTTCATTACGAAAGCTTTCTTACATGCGTCCGCAGCGCTCTTTTTATAGAACCAGAAGCCGATAAGCAGGTAAGAAGAAAGACCCACAAGCTCCCAGCCCACGAAAAGCATGAGGAAGTTGTTCCCCATAACGAGAATGAGCATTGAGAAGGTGAACACTGAAAGATAGGTAAAGAATCTCCAGTATCCCTCATCGTCATGCATATAGCCCATGGAGTAGATGTGCACCATCGTGCTGACGGTGGTAACGACTATGAGCATTATTGCAGTAAGCGGATCCACAAGTATTCCGAAGGGAACACTGTATTTGCCCGCAACAACCCAGTTATATAGGGTGGCATCCACACTGTGCCCGCCCATCACTCTGAAAAAAGTGATGATTGACACAATCCATGAAAGACCGACACCCGCAATCGCGACGAAGTGCGCGTTATTTTTGATGTAGAGCCTTCCGAACAGACCGTTGATAAGAAAAGCAACCAACGGCCCGAGAAGTATCAAGACCTCCAAATGCATATCCTACCCCTATCCTCTCATGATATTAAGTTCTTCGGCATTAATAGTCTGTTTGTTTCTGAACAGACTGATAATGAGCGCGAGTCCCACTGCAGCTTCGGCAGCGGCCACCGCCATGACGAAGACTATGAAAATCTGTCCGGTCATATCCTGCAGATAGTTGGAAAAAGCAGCGAGGTTGATGTTCACCGCGTTAAGCATAAGCTCAAGCGACATGAACATAACGATGAGGTTTTTCCTTATCAGAACCCCTGCCATTCCAAGGGCGAATATAACCGCGCTGAGTATAAGGTAATGAGCCAGCGTCAATTCCATAGTCCCCTCCTAGTCCTTTCTTGCTATTACGATGGCACCGATCATCGCAACAAGAAGAAGTATGGAAGCGATTTCAAAGGGTACCAGATACTTTGTGAACAGTACGTTTCCGTATGCCCTGACGTTGTTCATGCCTTCTACGTAGGGAAGCGGTCCGATAGCGCCGTTTTTGAAGACTCCGGAGCTCCAGATTGTGATAGCGATCTGAAAGAAGACCACAACCGAAACAGCCGAGCCGATTATGTATTTCGCGGGCATCCTGATGAAACCGCCCGAACGGGGGTTAAGCAGCATAACCACAAAGAGATACAGAACCAGAATCGCGCCTGCGTAGACGAGAACCTGAATCGCCGCAACGAATTCCGCACCGAGCTGAACAAAGATTCCCGCAACGCTGAAAAACGTAAGGAGCATCCAGAGAGCCGAGTGAACGGGGTTCTCACGTGTGATGACACCGAGAGCTGAAACCACGGCCAAACCCGCAAGAATGTAAAATGCAATTTGCGCCATCATAACTGCTCTCCTTTAGCCTGTGCGTCAGCCAGTTCCTTTTTGTAGTTTTCAGAAAGAGTTTTCATGTTTATCACATAATTGTCTCTGGTTGAGTCTGTTGTGTGATAGTTGCGCCCCATGTGAACCGCGTCAACCGGGCATGCCTCTTCGCAGAAACCGCAGTAAATGCAGCGGGAAAGATCCAGCTCGTATTTACGGATAAGCCTTTCGCCGTTCGGTCCGCAGTCTGTCACTATGTGTATGCACTCGGAAGGGCATACCTTCTGACAGAGGTAGCAGCCGACACATTTGGTAGCGCCGTTTTCATGGGTTTTAATGTACTGAACACCCCTGAATCTGGGGAATACCGGGGTATCCTCATAAGGGTATTTGTACGTTACCTTCTTCTTGAACAAATGTTTCAGGGTAATTCCAAGACCCTGAAAAATTTCAGTTAAGAGCAGAGTATCGAATATATTTTTCATGCTTCACCCCTACCTGACAATGTGAACCACGATTGCCGTTATCATAAGGTTGGCAAGGGCAATCGGTATAAGTACCTTCCAGCCGAGACTCATAAGCTGGTCAAAGCGGAGTCTGGGGAGAGTGGCTCTCAGCCAGAGGAAGATAAACATAATGAACAGAACCTTGAGCACGAACCAGACCAGAGGAGGCAGGAAGGGGCCGTTCCATCCGCCGAGGAACATAACAACGGCGATTGTGGAAACAAGGTACATATTTGCGTATTCGCCGAGGAAGAAGAGGGCGAACTTCATTGAGGAGTATTCCACATGGAAACCCGCAACGATTTCGGTCTCAGCTTCTGCAAGGTCGAAGGGTGCTCTGTTTGTTTCTGCGATGGCGGCTATAAGGTAAACCATGAAAGCCACTATCTGCGGAACAACAAACCACATGCCTGACTGAGCGAGGGTTATCTCCCTGAGAGAGAGAGAACCTGCCAGAAGAACAGGCGCCACAAGGGCAAGCCCCATTGCTGTTTCGTAGCTCAGAACCTGAGCCGAAGAACGCAAGCTGCCGAGGAGGGCGTATTTTGAGTTTGAAGCCCAGCCGGACATGATAACGCCGTAAGTGCCCACGGAAGAAATAGCCAGAACATAAAGAAGACCGATGTTAAGGTCTGTTATATAGGGCTTTATCTCCATGCCGAACATGGTGAAGTTATCGGCGAAGGGAATAACGGCAAATCCTGCCAGTGCCGGAACCATCGTAAGCAGGGGTGCCAGGATGAATACCGGTCTGTCAACCATATCGGGCGTAAGGTCTTCCTTTGCGATCAGCTTCACCGCGTCCGCGATGGGCTGAAGAAGACCGTAAGGTCCGGTATGCATCGGCCCAAGACGCACCTGCATTGCACCTATAACCTTACGCTCGGCATACGTCATGTATGCCACTGCGAGGAGGATTACAGTTACAATGATCAGTATCTTGATTATTGTGAAAACTATAGGGAGCAACATTCCTCTACCTCATATATCTTTAATGTCTTTCAACCTTTTTTACCCAGAGTCACTTTCGGGTATCTGCCGTTGCTGAAGATCACAGCCGTGTCGGCATAGTCCTCAGGCAGGGCAACGCAGCCTTTCGTTATGTGTTTTTCCACATGAACCTTGAAAGTCTTCGTGATTCCCGCAGCGCTCACGCTCACCGCCGCTCCGTCACCGAGACCGAGAGCCTCCGCATCAGCGGGGGAAATCTCAAGCTTGGCTTCGCCGTAAACTTTGGCGAGGTCGGGAGACCATCTGGTGTATGAGCCTGAATGAAGTCTGAGCGATGAGGGGTAGAGGTAGTGTGTGCCCTCTCCCGCAGCCGCTTTCGCAGGCTTTTCGAATTCGCCTTTTACCGCATAGGGGTAGCTGATAAGGCCGCCGTCAAAGTCAGCGTCTTTGTAAAGGGGAACCTCTTTGCGGATAAGCTCTCTCGCCTCGCATGAGCAGGAAGTCAGTCTGCCGCCGAGCCTTTCCGCCAGAGCGGATATGACCTCGGCATCGGTTTTAAGCCCTTTGCAGAGCGCCTTATTAACCGACTGAACCCTTCCTTCAAGGCTGGTGAAGCTGCCGTCCTTCTCCGCGTATGTCGCAACGGGGATGTACACGGAAGCTTTCTTAGCGGTTTCGCTCATGAAAGGATCCGTAACAGCGAGAAGTTCAAGGGAATCCAGTGAAAGATCCGCCCAGCCTGTTCTCACAGCGGGGTTTTCACCGAAGCAAATGAGAGCCTTTATTGTTTTGTTCTGTATTCCTTCTTTCAGCTTCGCAGCATCCAGAGCGCCCATATCAACGACACCCTGTGAGTTTGCCTTAGCCCTTGCCGCGGCAAGCTTAAGTGCGGGAACCTGTTTTTTCAGTTCTGAAACAAACCAGAGATCCGCTTTGTTATAAGGGTTGTAAACGGCAACAGGCTTCTCGGCCTTTTTGAGAACCTCAAGCACTGCGGCCTCTTCCCCCTGCCCCTCAACAAGCCTTGTCATGCTGGCGTAAACCTCATCCGGAGTTCCGGTGAACTGTTTTTCGATCACCCTTTTCAGTGCGGTTTCGGAGGGGTAGAAGACATAAAGCGGAGCCTCGTTCTTTCTCCCGGCGGCTCTCACCGCGAGACCGAGAATGGGGTTGGCTTCGGTTACGTCTATGTTGAGAACAGCAACTGCGTCGCTTGTTTCTATATCAGCGTATGTTGCCTCAGGAAGCGATGTGTGCGGTTCAAGGGCAAACATGCCGCCTGTTCCGATAACTTCCTTAGCCAGCTTGTTCGCGAGGAAGGCCTCCTCGTTTGTCAGTCTCGGTGAAACGAGAACCGCAACTGAGTCAGCGCCGTGCTGAGCTTTAATGCTCTTCACTTTTTCAGCAATCGTCACAACAGCCTGATCGAAGTCGGCAACAGCGAGTTCTCCCGCTGATTTGACTTTTGCTGAGGTTTCGCGCTTCACGCTGTTGACAAATTCGAACCCGAACCTGCCCTTCGCGCAGAGATTGCCGTGGTTTGCGCCCTTTTCGGGGAGCTCGCCCATTCTGTAAAGCTCGCTGCCTTCGGTTTCAAGCTCTATGTAGCAGCCGCAGCCGCAGAGACCGCATACGGAATCTGTTTTTTCAAGGTTCCACGGTCTGTTTTTGAAGAGATAAACTCTGTTGTTGAGCGAACCCACAGGGCAGACGCTTATGCACTGTCCGCAGAATTCGCAGTTCCATGGCTGATCGAAGGCTGTTCCGATCATGGTTTCCATACCGCGGTTTATGAAGCTTATCGCCTGTATGTTCACCACTTCGTCGCATATCCTTACGCAGCGTCCGCAGAGTACGCATCTGTCCACATCCCTTTCTATAAAGGGGTTGGTGTGGTCAACGGGAGTATCTGCGGGCTTGGCATCAAAACGCACCTTAGTGAGGCCGACCTCGTAAGTGAGATCCTGAAGCGTACACTCGCCGCCCTTATCGCACACGGGGCACTCAAGGGGGTGGTTCACAAGCAGAAGCTCAATCACAGTTTTCCTGATCCTCTGGAGCTTTTCGGTGTTGGTGAGAATGTCCATATCGGGGGCGACGGGCGTTGTGCACGCCGTCATCATTCTGGGGTTGCCCACAGCCTCGATAAGACACACCCTGCATGCACCGAAGGGGTTCAGGCGCGCATCGTGGCAGAGAACGGGGATATGCACCCCGGCCTTTTCCGCCGCCTGAAGGATTGTGTAATCCTTCGGCACCTCAACCTGTATTCCGTCTATTTTCAAGGTTACCATCTGCATATCCATATCCCTTAATCTATTGAGTTGAACGGGCAGTTCACTATGCACTCACGGCACTTAACGCACTTAGCCTTATCGATGTATGCAAACTGTCCCTTCTCCCACGTGATAGCATCAACCGGGCAGACCTTTTTGCAGATACCGCATTTTTTGCATCTTTCATCCACAACCACGAACTCGATGAGCTCAGGGCATTCCCTTGCGGGGCATTTCTGTTTGAAGATGTGCGCCTCGTACTCATCCCTGAAATACCTGATTGTGGTAAGAATAGGGTTGGGAGCCGTTTGTCCGAGACCGCAGAGTGACGCGATTTTAATATCGCTGGCCAGGGATTCCAGCCTTTCGATATCGCCTTCCTTTCCCTTGCCGGATGTTATCCTGTCGAGGATGTCCAGCATGGTTTTGGTTCCCACACGGCAGGGGATGCATTTTCCGCATGACTCCCTCTGTGTGAAGGTAAGGAAGAACTGAGCAACGTTCACCATACAGTTGGTTTCATCAAGAACAACCACTCCTCCGGAGCCCATCATCGCACCTGCGGCGATGAGCGAGTCGTAGTCGATCTTTGTATCAAGGTGTGCTTCAGTCAGACACCCGCCTGAGGGGCCGCCGAGCTGAACCGCTTTGAACTTTCTTTTCTTGGGAATGCCGCCGCCGACCTCGAAAATGAGCTCACGCACGGTAATCCCCATGGGAACCTCGATGAGCCCTGTGGACTTAACCTTGCCTGAAAGGGCGAAGATTTTTGTTCCCTTGGACTTCTCTGTTCCGATGTTTGCGTACCACTCAGCCCCGTGAAGGATGATAACGGGAAGGTTGGCGAATGTCTCAACGTTGTTAACGTTTGAGGGTTTCTGCCAGAGACCTTTCACAGCGGGGAAGGGCGGTCTGGATCTGGGCATTCCCCTTTCACCTTCGATGGAGGCGATGAGAGCCGTTTCCTCACCGCAGACGAATGCGCCCGCTCCCTCTTTCAGCTTGAGGTGAAACTCAAAGCCGCTTCCGAGAACGTTGTCGCCGAGGTAGCCTGCTTTTTCCGCATCTATGAGGGCTTTTTTAACCCTTTTGATCGCAAGGGGGTATTCCGCGCGGCAGTAGATGTAGCCTTCTGTGCAGCCTATCGCATAAGCTGCTATCAGCATGCCCTCTATAACAGCGTGGGGGTTGCCCTCAATGATTGATCTGTCCATGAACGCGCCGGGGTCACCCTCATCCGCATTGCAGATAAGATATTTGAGATCTCCCGGAGAATTGCGGCAGAATGTCCATTTAAGCCCTGTGGGGAAACCGCCGCCCCCCCTGCCTCTGAGGCCGGACTTTTTAACTTCGTCAATAACCTCTTCGGAGGTCATTTTCAGAGATTTTTTAAGAGCGTCATAACCGCCGTGGGCTATATAGTCCTCAAGGCTGTCGGGGTCAACTTTTCCGCAGTCATTGAGAACATAGCGCTTCTGTTTATCGTAAAATTCGAAATAGTCCTTCTTGGCAGCCCATTTGGTGACAACTTCACCGCCTATGATGTGCTCCTCGATTATTGTGGGAACCATTTCCGCCGTCACGTGTTCGTAAGTTATAGGCCCCTTTCCGGGGATATACACGTCGATAAGAACATCTCTGGCACAGAGACCCCTGCAGCCTGTCTGTTTGGCTTTGCAGTTGCGCTCCTTGACATCGGTGTTTACCAGGCCGCGTTTTTCAAACTCACTGTTAAGGGCTGCCATAACGGCATCACCGCCGGAGGCGACTCCTGCGGTTCCCATACACACGTGTACTTCTATCTGTTCGACTTTATACTCGCTCATAGCCTGTCCCTACGCTTCCATCTTACCGGAGGCATAATCCCTGAATATCTTCCTGGATTCCTCCGGCGTGAGGTTACCGTGAGTTTTATCGTTTATCATAATAACAGGAGCCATTCCGCAGGCTCCGATGCATGAAACTTCTTCAAGGGTGAAGAGTTTGGCTTCATCGGTTTCTCCGTTTCTGATTCCGAATTCCTCGAAAACAACTTCGGAGATCCTTCCGGAACCCTTAACGTGGCAAGCCGTACCTCTGCAAACCCTGATGACATATTTGCCTCTGGGTTTGGTGTAGAACTGCGCGTAAAAGGTGATTACGCCGTACAGGGTGTGTGAGGAGATGTTGAGGTTTTCAGCCACTCTCTCCACAACTTCTTTATAAAGATAGCCGTAGGCATCCTGAACCTTCTGGAGCACGGGGATTGTAGCGCCTTTTGCACCTGCGTACTGGGCGCATATCGCATCGCACTTAGTCCAGTCAAGTTCTTCGGGGGTTCTTTCCTGAACCTCTTCCACAACCGCTTTAACTTCCGCCATATCGCGCCCCCTTACCTGTCTATCTCGCCGAGAACAACATCGTTTGTACCGATGATCGCAACAAGGTCGGCAAGCATGTGACCTTTGGCCATGTGGTTAAGCACGCCGAGGTTCACATAGGAAGGAGCACGGATTTTAAGCCTGTAGGGTCTTTCCTCTCCTTCGCTGACGATGTAGAAGCCAAGCTCGCCTTTGGGAGCTTCGATTCCCTGATACGTCTCGCCCTTGGGAGGACGGAAGCCTTTGGAGATCAGGTAGAACCTTCTGATGAGGGACTCCATTCTTTCATAAACGTCCTCATGTGAGGGCATTGCCACTCTGGGGTCGTCAGTCATAACGGGTCCTTCGGGGAGAGATGCAAGAGTCTGGGCAACAATTTTGTTTGCCTCACGAAGCTCCTTCATTCTCACTTTATAACGTGCGTAAGTATCCCCCTCCGGCTGAGTGGGAACTTCGAACTTGAATTTGTCATAACAGCAGTACGGCTCGTCACGTCTGAGGTCAAAGTCAAGACCTGCGCCTCTCATAAGGGGGCCGCTTGTGCCGTAGTCCTGAGCATCGTCAGCGTTGAGAACGCCGATGCCTATGGTTCTCATTTTCCATATCCTGTTGTTGGTAAGGAGGTTTTCATAAAGGTCAACGAAACCGTCAAACTCATCAACGAAGGATTTGGCAAGCTTGAAGAACTCCTCAGGAGCATCTTCACGAATGCCGCCGATTCTGATCCATGAGCTTGTCATCCTCTGGCCTGTGGCGCACTCGAACATATCAAGCACACGCTCCCTTTCGCGGAAGGCATAGAGGAAAACAGTCATCGCGCCTATGTCAAGAGCGTGGGTTGCTATCCACACAAGGTGGCTGGCTATACGCGCGAGTTCGGCGTACATAACCCTCATGTAGTCTGCTCTTTCGGGGATTTTCACTCCGAAAAACTTCTCTACAGCAAGGCAGTACGCAAGGTTGTTGGACAGGGGGGAAAGGTAGTCCAGCCTGTCCGTAAGGGGGATAAACTGATGGTAAGTCCTGTTTTCCGCAAGCTTTTCAGTTCCCCTGTGAAGATAACCCACATCAGGGGTTACGTTTACTATTGTTTCGCCGTCAAGATCGACAACAAGCCTCAGAACCCCGTGAGTACTGGGGTGCTGGGGTCCCATGTTGACGGTAACCACTTCGGCTACGTTATTGTTAATGTTCTGCATAACCGTCTCCAACCCCTTATTTGGTGAACTTGATACCGAGACGCTGCTCGTCAGTCTTGTTGAACCACTTCCTCTCTTTCAGAGGGAAGTCTTTCCTGAGCGGGTGCCCCTCGAAGAAGTCGGGGAGAAGAACTCTTCTCAGATCGGGGTGACCTTCGAATACGATTCCCATAAGGTCGTACTCTTCCCTCTCCATAAGGTCTGCGCCTTTCCATATATCAGTAATCGTGGGGAAGACGTGATCGGGTCTTGAAAGCTTCACAAACACCCTGAGTTTGTTCTCGATTGAGTAGAGGTTGTTTGTGACCTCAAACTTGTCTGCTTTTTTAGGCCAGTGGGTGGCGATAACGTCCACCATGTACCTGAAGGAAAACTTCTCTTTCAGCGCGCGGAGAACGCTTTTATAAACCGCATCATCCTTAACCCTGACAAAATTACAGCCGAACTGCGTGTAACAGTTCAGCTTGCCGGGGAAAAGCTGCTCAAGCTGTGTGGTTAATTCGGTAAAATTCATTGCCGCCCCCTATTTCCTTACCACTTTTTCTGTCATGATTTTTTTCTGAAGCTCAACAATAGCATCAAGCAGAGCCTCAGGTCTGGGAGGGCATCCGGGAACGTAAAAATCCACGGGGAGAATCTCATCGACACCCTGAACCGTGGAGTATGTATCATAAATACCGCCGCTTGTTGCGCAGCTTCCCATTGCAATACACCATTTGGGCTCAGGCATCTGATCCCACACTTTGCGCACGATGGGAGCCATCTTGCGGGTAACGGTTCCTGCGACTATCATCACGTCTGCCTGACGGGGTGTGGCACGGAAGATGATACCGAGCCTGTCAAGGTCGTGTTTGGCGGCGCCTGTCGCCATCATCTCAATGGCACAACAGGCAAGGCCGAAAGTCACAGGCCAGAGGGAAGATTTTCTTCCCCAGTTGATGACACTGTCCACCGTTGTGGTGATAACATTGTCCGGCAGCTTATTCGTCATTACACCCATTCCAGAGCTCCTTTTTTCCACTCATACAGAAATCCGATGACAAGAATTATCAGGAACATGAACATAGCGACAAGCCCGTAAAGCCCTATATCTCCGAAAGCGACAGCCCACGGATAAAGAAACACTATTTCTACATCGAAGAGAACAAAAAGCAGGGCGACTATGTAGAACCTGACGTTGTACCTTTTTCTGGCATCCGAGAACTCCGGCATACCGCATTCGTAAACGGAGTTTTTAACCTTATCGTACTTTTTCGGACGTATAAGACCGCCCATAAACATCATGATGGCGCCTATCGCGCCTGCAATCAGCATAAGGATTGCGACTGGCAAATACTCATTCATACCACACCTCTGTATTTTGTATACAGTATGCAATGTCTATCATACCGCATCATCACTGTCAACAAGAAACATCGTTTTACAGATCAAAGGATTTGGCGTTTTCGGGGTATTGTAAACTAATAGAAGGTATAGGTTTTCTCTATACTATTTAGCGTTCAGGAGCCTCTCCCTCAGAAGCTCCATTTCATGGGGCAAAGGGGCGCAAAAATCCATTTCTTTTTGAACAAAAGGGCTTTTAAAAGTGAGTTTCCAGGAGTGTAAAGCCTGCCTTTCAATTTTGTAACCCCTGTTATGTTTTCCGCCGTAAAGCGAATCGTCAAGTATCGGATGTCCAATATGAGCAGCATGAACCCTTATCTGGTGAGTGCGTCCGGTGTATATGCGCACCTCTGCAAGAAAGGCGTTTTTATAACGTTCTTTTACGGTAAAAAGGCTCTTTGCGGAACGCCCGTCCTCCCTGACTGCCATCCGTTTGCGGTCTGCGGGGTGTCTGCCTATGGGTTCGTCAACAATAAGGGTTTCAAATTTAGGGGTTCCCCAGCAGAAAGCGAGATAACGTTTGTCCACGGTGCGGTTCAAAAAAAGGGAGGAGAGCTTTTCCCTCGCATCCCTGTTCCTTGCAACCAGAATCAGCCCTGACGTGTCCCTGTCCAGCCTGTGGACTATGCCCGGCCGGAAGTCGTTGTGGTCTTCTATACGGTATCGGTAAAGAAGCCCGTTCACCAGTGTTCTGTCCGGAGACCCCGGTGCGGGGTGCACAGTCACCCCTGCGGGCTTGTTCACCACAATCATGTTTTCGTCCTCAAATATCACGTCAAAGTCAACGGGCTGAGGCTCAAGGCTCGGAGCCTCTTCCACCGGGATCTCCATGCGGATGACGTCCCCCTTCTTCACCTTGAGGGACTTAGCGGGAATCCGCCCGTTGACCTCGACCAGACCTTCTTCTATAACCTCGGCGGCGAAGCTCCGGCTCCGGCCGGATTTTGCCGCAAGCAGCACATCAAGCCGCACCCCTGCATCATCTGCCGTAAATTCAATAACTTCTGCTGTTTCGTCTGTGAATCTCATTATTCCTTCTTAAAAAATTTCTTTCAGATACTCCGTGAAGCGTTTCCATGATTTTTCATCCGCATCCCTGCGGTAGCTCTGTGAGCCGAAAACAGTGAAAGCATGGGGAGCACCGCTGTAGGTGGTCATCTCATGCCTTACCCCTTCATTTTCAAGCTGTACAGCAAGCTTTGCAAAACTCTCCATGCTCACAGCCGCATCAGCCGTTCCGTGGAAAATCACCACTTCGCCCTTTGTTCCGGAATAGTCCTGCCCCTGCGGGGTATCTATTCCGCCGTGGAAGGAGATGAATGATTTAAGCGGCGCGCCGCTCCTTGCGTATTCCAGAGCCACAGTTCCGCCGAAGCAGTAGCCGATAATCACTGCGTTGCCCGTGTTCGCGCCGAGGGATTCAGCCTTGTCGAAACCTGCCTGAAGGATTCTCCTCATCTTTTCCCTGTCAGCGTAAAGCTCACCTGTGAGCCGTCTCCTCTCTGAAATCTCCGCAGGGCGGACACCTTTTCCGAACATATCAACTGCAAATGCAGAATAACCCAATTTGTTAAGCATTTCGACTCTTTTAATCTCATATCCGTCCAGGCCGTCCCAGTCATGCACTATGAGAACCAGAGGAGCCTTTGCTGAAACGGGCGAGTAAAAACCTTCGTATTCGGCGTTGCCGGACTTATACACAACAGATTCCCCCGCATAAACCGAAACGGTCATCAGAAACATAATCACAGCCAGCACGTACTTCATGATAAACCTCCTGAAAAAAATTCTTCCCTGCCTCTTAAGCACACATCCGTATATAATAGTAACAAACAATATTGGGCTGATGCCCGGAATCCACCATAAAAAAGGATCTTTTCGGTTGACTTACCGCATAGGTATTGATAAAAAGATCTTCTGCCTTGCTGCAGAGCTGATGAATCTGCGGCTTTAACCAAAAGGAGGACAAATTGGTTACTTACGAAACTATTTTCATCGTCCGTCCCGACCTTACGCAGGAAGAGATTGACGCAAACCTTGAGTTTTTCAAGGGGAACATTGAGCAGAACGGCGGCGAAATTCTTAAAGTTGAGCCCTGGGGCAAACTTTCTTTCGCTTACGAAGTTGAAGACTACCGCGAAGGCTACTACTTCCTTATTCAGTACAACGCCGGCGGCAACTACAACGAAGAGCTTGAAAAACGCTACCGCTACAGCGAGGACGTTCTCAGGTTCTGCATCGTCAAAATCGACGATAAGAAATTCAAACTGAAACCCAGAAAAGACCCCGCTCCCAGACCTGACAGAAAGGGCAAGAAAGTCAACCCCAGAAAACCCAGAGAGGACAGAGCTCCCTTTGAGGACGGCGATGACTCGGCTGCAGAGACTGACTCGGAAGAGATTTCCGAATAACAATATAAATATCCGCCGGATAAGGAATTTACCATGGGCTTTTTCAACAAGGTAGTACTGTTGGGTAACTGTACCCGCAACCCCGAAGTAAGATATGTTCCCGGAAGGGATCTCGCAGTGGCCAAGTTCGGCCTCGCTGTAAACAGCAGAAGAAGCAAGGACAAGGAAGAGACAATGTTCATCGACATAGTGGCTTTCGGCAAACTCGGCGAAATCTGCGGGGAATACCTCACGAAAGGCAGCCCTGTACTGGTGGAAGGACGCCTCTCCCAGAATGTGTGGGAGCAGGAAGGACAGAAACGCAGCAAGCATGAAGTGATCGCCGAAAATATCCAGCTTGTCTCATCAAGAAAAGGGGACAAAGGCGGAGACTATTCAGGCAGTGACGGCGGCTTCTCTTCAGGCGGCAGCAGCGACGATTTCAGCGAAGACGACATACCGTTTTAGGCGCTGAGCAAACGGAGGACTATATAAAATGGCTGTTTTAAGAAGAAAATTTCAGAAAAAGAAAGTGTGCAGGTTCTGCGCGGAAAAAATCGATATAGACTACAAAGACGCTAAACTCCTCAGAGGTTTCGTAACCGAAAGAGGTAAAATAATGCCCAGAAGGCTTACAGGCACATGCGCAAGACACCAGAGAGCACTCGCTTCTGCTGTTAAAACCGCACGTACCATCATCCTTCTCCCCTTCAGCCTTGACAGATAATATCAGGCTGAACCGCAATTAAAACAACAGACAGGGAGCCCCGCAAGAGGCTCCCTTTTTTTATCCCGCAGTGCCCGTCAGCGGGTATCCTCAACGGACATCACATATAATATATATGTTGACAATGCGCCCGGCCGCAGTAATACTCACAAAAAAACAGGGGAATTAAAAATGTCTGCCTCAGATTTCCACAAACTTTTCGGTCTTACCCCTCCTCCTCCGGCTGCCTGATTCTTTAACCGGCATTCGGAGTCCGTTTTAAACCAACACCGCAACCTAAAGCGTACTCCTGAGATTTTGTCCGTTTATCCAAGGAGTTATTATTATGTCATCAATACGTTATATGGCTGCTGTCAACAGCAGTATATTCGTCATTATGTTCGGTCTCGGAGTGTGTTTTACCTACCTGCCGGATAAAATGACAAAGCTGTCAGGTTCCGCCGCCATGAGCGGTTTTCTCGCCTCGGCTTTCGGTCTGGCCTATATCCTTTCCCAGTACCCGCTCGGAAAAATTGCGGACCGTTTCGGTTTCAGACCGGTCATCATAGCAGGCTTTCTTCTGTGCGGAGTGTCCGGCATGGTTTATTATTCGGCTGATTCGGTTCAGTGGCTAATCATCGGCAGGGTTATTCAGGGAGTGGGGGAAGCACCGCTCTGGTCGCTTTCGCCCGTACTGCTGGCGCTTCTTTACCCTGAGAATAAGGCACAGGTAATGGGCTGGTACACGGCTTCCTTCCACTTCGGACTCACCGCTGGCCCTCTGGCGGGCACATATATTGCGGATGTCTTCGGAGCCCAGTCCACATTCCTCGGCTTTTCCGCCGCATCCGTGACCGGAGGATTCATAATACTGGCACTGGCTGCACCGAAATACCGGACAGATAGGAAAATCGAAGCCAAAGCCGGAATGATGAGCATCATCAGACTGCTCAACAAATCTGTTCTGGCGGGAATAGTTATGTACGGGGCATCATACGGGCTGATTGTCAGCGTTATCCCGGCATTTGTGCTGTCGGTGAAAAATATGGATCACGGTCTTGCAAACATCGCCTTTTCTCTCAGCTTTTTTACTCTGGGGATAATTCAGATCGTCTCAGGGAGGATTGTAAAAATACAGAACCTCAGACAGGCACTTACGACAGGAGTGCTGTCCATGGGGGCAGGCTTGCTGGTAATCATACACAACAGCGGGATTCTGCTTTTCGCAGGGTTGCTGCTCCTTACATCAGGGCTCGGAATATTCAGCATAGCTTCCATGCTGTATCTTCAGGTTAAGGCGGATTCCTCCCATGCGGGAGCCTCGTCCGGAGTTTACTTCATGTTCTGGGGCATTGGGTATTTCACTGTGCCGTTTATAACAGGAGTGTTCGGGTCTGCGGAGCTTATCAGCAGTATTCTTCTGCTGCAGGCGGTAATGCTTTTTG
Organism: Geovibrio ferrireducens; assembly: GCF_026226615.1. Taxonomy (NCBI): domain Bacteria; kingdom Pseudomonadati; phylum Deferribacterota; class Deferribacteres; order Deferribacterales; family Geovibrionaceae; genus Geovibrio; species Geovibrio ferrireducens. The sequence goes on along the minus strand of NZ_JAJAPB010000015.1, from coordinate 47,172 downwards.
CTGCCGCCGCCCTGCTGGTGAAGACCATGAAAAGTTAAGCCGTGTCAGCTTAAACTTTCAGGGAGCCCCCGCAGGAGGCTCCCTTTTTTATTTGATTTTTATGCCGTCAGAGGTCAGCTCCAGAACACCGTAGCCGCCAGTTGTCTTCTTAAGAAAACCGTATATTCCCTTGCCTGTGAATGCAGATACAATCTCATCCGCCACTGCGGCCGGATCTATGTCGCCGTATATTTCAGGATATGCCGACTTCGCCATAAGAAAAGCATTTACATAAAGCATCTCTGGGTTAGTAAAGTAGGTTGTATGGGGGAGAAGCAGAAAGACCTTCCCGTTTCTGAACGCCCTGAGCCTTGAGTAAAACTCAGGGTGCTTCCGCGCGTCATCAGCAATAAGCGGCAAACCGTTTCCGTCGATGAAAATTATTTCCGGATTCTTCGCCAGAACATACTCACGGTTCACGAAGAACTGGCCGCTTTTCCGCTCTCCGTCAGCAGTGTTTTTTATCCCTGCAAGCTGCATGGGAAGAAAATCCGCCGCAGTGCTGTTCAGCCCCTGATGCCCTTTATAGGAAATAGCGCCCAGATAAGCCTCGGCCTTCTTCTCCGGTGCACGGTTCAGCTTAACTGTCAGGCTTTTTATGTATGATATGAGTTCCTCTGCTCTCTCCTTCCTGCTGAGAACCTCGGCAGTAATCCTGATCGAACGGAAGAAAACATCCTGATCAAAGTTCGGCAGACCGTAGCCCACAGCAACAACCGGGATATTCAGTTTACGCTGAACAAGATCCGGCTCGCCCCTGTCCGTTGATACTATAAAAACCACATCAGGCTTGAGGCTTATAATCCTCTCATAGTTCGGCATGCGCACCGCGCCCGCTTTGCCTATCACGGGGAGATCCTTCACCGTCTCAAAATTAGCCTGAATATACGGCTTGGTGTAATCCGCAGCTTTCTCCACATCCTCAACACCGACAGCCAGATTCTGTGCCCTGAGATAGGTAACAAATGCCATGCTGCTGCCGATGGAAATCACCCTTTCGACCCTATCAGGCACATTGACTGTGCGGCCGAAAACATCGGTAATAGCCTTCGCCCATGCGGCAGGAGCAAGCAGAAGGGCGAAAAGACATATAATCAGACGTGCCATATTATCATCTCTATGCTGTATGAGGTGCGCTCGATGTACTTTCCGCTTTCATCCAGATGAGGCCTGATATGTTTTTCCAGCAAGTCATCCTCCGGTGTCACGCCGTATATTGAAAGCATGTCACGGCAGTTTGAAGCTGCCTCCTCATAGGTTCTGGGCACAATCCATTCACCCTCGACAGGATATGCCGTGTACTCCGCTCTTCTGTTCTGAAGCCACTCACGCATGGCGGGGGCATCGTTGAACTTTTTGGGTATAATACCGTAATGCTCATAAAGGCCGGAAAGCATGCATGACTCCATCCTTCCGGCAAAACCCATATATACAACCCAGCCTTTTGCATGCTCCAGAACCTTAAGCCTGCCTTCCTCAGACTGCACAGCCGGTGTCATGGAACAGAAAACAACATCGAACTTCCTGTCGGATTTAAATTCAAGCCAGTCGCCGAGGTATGTCACGATATTATTTATACCCTGCGCCTCCGCGTCATCTTTCAGTATGCGCAGCATCTCGCTTGATATATCAGCAGCGGTGACATGCTTTGCCTCTTTCGCAAGGCGGATGGTGTACATGCCGCTTCCGCAGCCGACATCAAGAATATCCGCATCCTTGAAAACCACCCCGTGACTGCGGGCGATGTTCAGCATGCGTGACTCATAATTATCTTCCCCCGCTTCATAACGGGGGAAGTTTTTTGCTTTGTTATTCCAGAATTTTTCCTGCTGTGCTCTCGCTGCTACAGTGTCCATTTTACGCTTGCTCCCATATTGATCCCCATGGCGGGATAGCCCCATGTCTCTTCATATTCCTTATCCGTCAGGTTTTCACCGTATATCTCAAGCACTGTACGCTTATCAAGCCTGTAGCGGAGGCTCGCATCAACAGTGGTGTAGCCGCCAAGCTCCCCTTTTGTCAGAGTGGCTGTGTTTACGGTGTAAAAACGTCTGCCGGTATAGTTGAGCCCCATATCCAGACTGATTTTTTTTGTTATATCCCAGCTAAATCCTGCAGAGGCCTTTACATCGGGGATGTAGTCCACTTCCTCAAGAGTATTGTCCGGGTCTGAGGGGTCGTTCTTTTTCTTTGTTTTCTGATATGTTCCGCTGAGGCGTGCGCTGAGCGTGCGTGTTACATCGTAGGAACCGTCCAGCGTTGTTCCGTAGAATTCAGCATCCGTATTATACGCCGCCCATGCCTGATAACTCTGCGGACGGTTCACATAAACCGCCTTGTGCAGTATATAGTCCTCTATATCATAATAGAAAGCGGAAAGCTTAACCCTGCCTTTGCCGGGAAAAGTGTGGGCATAGGCGGCATCTATACCTGTGGCGGATTCGGGTTTGAGCTTTTTCCCTATGAGATAGGGCACATTTACCGTGCTGTCGCCCGAACTGGCCTGAGAGTTCCACCACAGTTCAGGCAGAGTGGGGGTTCTGTAGTTCTGATAAACAAACAGCGATAACTTGTCATTCGGTGTCAGAGCATATGTGAGCCCTGCCTTCGGCGTTGCTTTGCCGTCCTCATAGCTGTTGTCGCCGCTTTTGGCATCGTATGTGTCGTAGCGCATGCCGAAATCAGCAGTGAGCCTGTCGGTTACTCTGAAACTGTCGGAAATGAAAAAGCCGTAAACATCAGCCTCTGAGCCGCTGCTTCCCGCCATGGTTCCTGTCCACTGGTTAGCTCCGGCCTTATTGTAGTTGGTGTCCACATAACGCACCTCTATGCCGCCGGATCTCATAGCCTTTGATTCCGCTCCCGCGGTGAGGGTATGCTTCTCAAGTTCCGCAACGGTTTTCAGCTTGTAGCCATAGCTCCTGTCCACCTTGATTTTTCTATCCAGCACAAGGTCGCCGTCAGACGTGAGTGCCTGATTAAAATCGTTCGGGTTCGCAGTCAGTATCTGGAGCCTTGCGGCAACATCGGCATAGTTTTTCTCATAGCGGTCTTCATAGTTTTTATAAGCCATGGCCTCAATGTAGGCCCTGTCGCCTATGGGCTGAGTGTATGTAACATCCAGCATATGCCTTATCTTATCCCAGTATGCTCCGTCACCTATTACGCTCATTGAGGGGGTGGGTGAGCCGCCTGCGAAATATTCACCGCTGGCTGTGGGATAATTGCTGTCTATGGGCGTATCAAAGCCCGGAACAGACGGATCCGAGTCAGACGACGGCTTGCCGTCATCCCTGTTTGAGCGGATGAGCCCTCTTGTGGTTTTGCTGTACTTATACCCAAGAACAAGCTCCCCCTGCCAAGGCAGACTCAGATAGAACTTCGGATTGATATGCAGTGATTCATAGTCATTGTTTCTCAGGTATGCGTCCGCCTCCTGATGGCTCATCCCCAGACTCACCCCGAATGCGCCGAAGCTTTTTGCAAAGCTGCCCCGTATGTTATGATAGTCACCCGCATTATCCCAGCCGCCCATTGTGGCATATATTGATGCGGATGCCTCTTTGGAGGGGCGTTTGGTATAGGCATTAATCACGCCGCCCAGCGCGTTGTTGCCGTATTCCGCACTGCTGCCGCCCTTTATAACCTCAATTCTCTCAATATTATCAAGGGGAATAGTGCCGAAATCTATATAGTTGCCCCCGACGTTCCCTGTTGAGCTGATGTTTCTGCCATCAAGGTTAAGCATGATCCTTTTGCTTTCCATCCCTCTGATGGAGATGATGTCGCCGCTGTCACCGAAGGCAGTCTTGCGCTTGAAGGAAATCTCCGGATCTTTTACAAGAAAGTCGGCTATATTGCCGCTTCTGTTCTTTTCAGCCACCTTCTGCTCACTGACATTCAAGTCTGAATCTGCTGCGGATTCGGCAGTTACTGAAACTTCATCCAGGTAAATTGTTGTCCTCATAAGGCTTTCATCCGCCATAGCCGGACATGCCAAATAAAGTGCTGCACACACGCCGATAATAAATCTTCTCAAAACTTCCTCCATGATATGTAACCTTAATCTCACCTATAACACGATTAATGAAACTCATAACACCAAATCAAAATCAAATCAACACCAAGTAACACATAAGATACAATTCGTAACACATAGAAATGTCAGTCCGGAGAGATAAAAAGGATCATTTAATGGACATTAAACATTTTTACGGCTAACATTAGGCGGACAATAATAAACATAAAGAGCATTAAATATATGAGAGTTTTTTATCTTCCCGTCGCAAGCATAGTCCTTTTCGCTGCCGTTCTGTTCTTTCCGAGAATAGGCGGGCTGTTCATCCCTTTCTCCCCTCTGCTTCTGCTTCTTTATCTTGCAGACCAGGCGAGGGAGAAAAGTTCGGATATTCTCTTTCTGGTGCTGGTGGGCGCATGCGCGGCATTCGAACCGTTCATAAGCATGTATTACGTGCTCACGGTTATATTCACCGCATTTATGATTTACCGCTGGCAGAACAGGCCGGAATCAAACTGGATTCCCGTTGCCGCTGCACCCGTACCGGCATTCGTTCTCTCCTCTGTTCTTGTATTTTTTGCGGAAGGAGTACGCACATCCCTCATCAGCAACGTGACCGAGGTGCTTAAGATTCTGGTGGATGCGGCAAAGAAAGCCCCCGAAACCGGAGCCGCAGCATATGCGGCCATTGTTGAAAAAAATATGGACATGGCTGCCCTCTCTCTTGTTTTGATATTTCCGGGTATGATATTTCTCACCTCCGTGCTTGTTGCTTATTTCACCAAGACATTCTTCTATAAAATAAAGAAGTCGGAACATGAGATATTCCGTCTGCCGGACAACCTTGTCTGGGTAATGCTGGCGGGGCTTGCCTTCTTCTTCACCAATGACCTTTACATGCGCTCCGTGGCGTTCAACACTCTGCTTATCTTCGGCGGTCTTTACCTTATTCAGGGGTTTGAGGTTCTGCGCCACTGGGTGCACAGGTTCAAACTTGCGGGAATATTCAAGGCCATAATTTACATAATCATTTTTTCTGAGCCGCCCCTTATGCTGGCACTTGCCTTTGTAGGCCTGTTCAGCATCTGGTTCAACTTCTTCGGTAAACCGAAACAGGAGACCACGGAGAACTGACATGCTCCCCGGTAAAAAAATTGCCACCCTGATTTCCGTAAACACAGCCTTCATGCTTGCCGTTGTCAAACTCATCGGCGGTGTTTTGACAGGCTCGGTGTCTGTCCTTGCTTCTGCTGTGGACTCCATACTGGATATAGGCTCCTCCACTGTGAACTACTTCGCCATTAAGCAGTCCGAGCAGCCGCCGGACAATGATCACCGTTACGGCCACGCAAAGTTTGAGTCTCTGGCCTCGCTTATTCAGGCAGGGGTGATAACACTCTCCGGACTTTATATTCTGTACGAGGCCTACGCACGGTTTGAAAGCGGAAAAGCAGTGAAAAGCATAGAGGGGGGCATATGGGTCATGCTGTTCTCCCTCGCGGTGACATTTTTTCTGGTAATCTTCCTGCGGAAGGTAGCTAAGAAGGAAAATTCGTCCATACTGAAAACCGAATCACTCCATTATGAAATCGACCTTCTCACTGGCGGCGGCGTTCTCGCCGGGCTGGTGCTTGTTAAAGTTACAGGTATAAATGCCATTGACCCGTTCATATCTGTTCTGATAGCATTAAAGACTGTCTACTCCGCCCTGGTCCTCGGCAAGGAGGTCTCCGAAGACCTTGTGGATAAGGCTCTGGATGAGGATGACTTAAAGAAAATCCACGGTGTACTAAATCAGTATAATTGTGTTATAGTCGGCTGGCATAAGCTCCGCACCCGCAAGGCCGGGACAGAGAAGTTCGCGGATCTTCACGTGCAGGTCAACAGACACCTGACAATTGAGGATGCGCACACCATAGCGGACATGATTGAAAAAGATATAGCGGAAACTTTGGGCGGCGCAGATGTTCAGATACACATTGAGCCGTGCGAAGGTGAATGCGCCCATAAGGCATGTACTCTTTGCGACACAGAAATCAGAAATGAAATAAACAGGCTTAAAAGCAAATAATCAGGGGGTATTAATGAGTATTTTCATGGAAAACATGATTGCAGAGCGCCTTGGCGGAAAGATGTTCGGCAAGGACACCACCATCTACAAATTTGAGAAGATCAAAAGAGCGAAAAGAGCGGCTATGGAAGCCAACCCCAACATCGAGCTTATCGACATGGGCGTGGGCGAGCCGGACGAAATGGCGGATGCATCCGTTGTTGAAACCCTTTGCCTTGAAGCGAAAAAAAGGGAAAACAGATTCTACTCCGACAACGGTATTCAGGAGTTCAAGGATGCCGCTGCGAAATATATGAAAAAACGCTTCGGCGTTGACATAGACCCGAACACGGAAGTTAACCACAGCATAGGCTCCAAACCTGCCCTTGCCTTCGTTCCCTTCTGCCTGATCAACCCCGGCGATGTTGCGCTGATGACTGTTCCCGGCTACCCTGTTTCCGGAACAATCACAAAGTACCTCGACGGTGAGGTTTACAACCTCAAACTCACAAAGGAAAACAACTTCCTCCCCGATCTGGACTCTATCCCCGCGGATATACTGAAAAGGGCGAAGTTCCTTTATATGAACTACCCCAACAACCCCACGGGAGCACTCGCGCCCCTGTCCTTCTATGAAAAGGTTGTTGAGTTCGCTAAGAAAAACGATGTAGCGGTCATCTCCGATGCCGCATACATCGAACTCACCTACGGCGAAAAACAGCCCTCCTTCCTCAGCGTTCCCGGAGCAAAAGAGGTTGGTATCGAGATACACTCACTCAGCAAGTCTTACAACATGACAGGCTGGAGAATGGCTTTCGTATGCGGAAACGAGCACCTTGTAAAAGCATTCGCCACCGTTAAGGACAACAATGACTCAGGCCAGTTTATCCCGATTCAGAAGGCAGCCGCCTACGCTCTGGAAAACACCGCACTCATCGAAAGAATCACCGAGAAATACGCCCGCAGGCTTAAGGCGCTTGCCGCTGTTCTGCGCAAACACGGCTTCTTCGTGAACGAGCCCAAGGGAACCTTCTACCTCTATTTCGAGATCCCCAAGGGAACAGCCTCAGGCAAAAAGTTCGAAAGCGGCGAGCAGTTCTGCGATTACATGATCAGGGAAAAATACATCAGCTCAGTACCCTGGGATGACGCTGGCAACTTCCTCCGTTTCACAGTCACCTTCATAGCCGATACGCTGGAAGAGGAAACAAGGATAATAAACGAAATCGACAGACGCTTAGGCGAAGATAAATTCGTCTTCTAGGCGGGGTGACACAGGGGGGGTACGTACCCTCCCTCCCTGTCTCATGCAAACACTAAAGGCATCTCATCATAAGTCCTGGAGTCAAGCTGTCGACCGGCCTTTTTCTTATCAACTCCGCCCCACTGTTTAAAGAAAAACGGAGTATTAGTCTTAAAGCACTGCTCTTTAATCTCATCAACCCACTCTTTCTTCATTGGTCTTGCCCCATGGCCTGATTCACCGCCAACTATAACCCAATCAATACCATTTAAATTGATAGAACCCAAAGCTCCTATAAGCGGTTCTACAGAAAGAAACTTTACGGGAGCATCAACCTTTTTTAAATCATCAATCCGGTTTATGACTCTATGATTTTCTACAGTAACCCCCGCCCAAACATTTGAAGGCCACTTTATTAGTGATGCAAACTCTGCCAAACGATCACTTCTTTTTGTAAGAACTTGAAAAATATGTTGATTAGCAATACGCATTACAGAAAAAACTTCACGTGTAAATTCATAGGGGACATCTTTATGAAACAAATCACTCATTGAGCACACAAAAACCATACGCCCTTTTTTCCACCCAATTGGTTCAGCTAATATATCTCTGTGTAGTGTAAGCTGAAAACCGTTTTTATATTTTTCCTGTCCCATTAAACATAAACGACGAGCCATTTTTTCTGCGTAGCAATTTGCACAGCCATCACTAATTTTTGAACATCCAGTTACAGGATTCCATGTTGTTTCCGTCCATTCTATTTTTGTTGCCATAACAGTATCCTATCTAAAAAGTTATTAAATCATTCTCAGACAAAAGTCCGCTTTTTAAGTGATGGGCCTTTCTGGTTTTTTTTAGCACATTAATATCAGAAACTTTCACCTTTCCATTAAGCTCTAACATTCTCAATATCTTTCTGTAGTTTTTCAACACGAAATTTGTCCCCACATGATGCTCCTGATATATCTTTTTTACAGAAATAGTTCTTCCTTTAAATCTATCAAGTAGTTCATCCGCGAGTTGTTCGTTGCTCTCAGTCAATCTTTCATATATGCTGACACCGCATGAGCCTAACTTTGGATTAAACTCAAAATGACCAAAGCCATCCTCATCACAAGTGTTTTTTACAATTACCTCTTTAATTTCCTCATAACCTTTTTCATGTTTTGATGCAAAAATTAAATAATGCGAAGGACTATTTTTGTCTGCTCGCATAAACCTAAACCGTACCAAATATTTCAACCCTTGCTGTTGTAAGGATTCAGCAAAACTGTCAACAACATACTGTTCACGACTTTCAACTGTGCACTGCTGCATTTCACACCTGATCTCCTCAGCTTTCTCTGAACCAAAAATTGAATTTATGAGAGGCGAAACGTTTTTATTTGCTATATCACGATTGATCCTGTTGTAATTGAAAAAAATAATCCCATCTGAGCCGAAGTCCTTTAACGCCCGCCCAACAGTTCTTACATCTATACCTTTATAACCAAACGGATCTAAAAATAAGAACTTGGGTTCATTGCTAAATTTAAAAGTTTCAAGAAAATTGCTATCAACTTCCTTATTATATACTTGAATACGCGATTTTAACTTCTCATAGACAGGATGTCTCTCAATATTTTCTTTTAAATCATTATAAAATTTTGGGTTCCCTTCATTAAAAGTCAAGTTTATAAATTGATTAATATTATTATCATTTAATAAAATATCTAATATCTGTATCGGGGTTGAAGGAGTACCATCTTTATAAACACCCTTGCCCGCATAAAGATCAACATAATGCAACCTTGTCAGACCTTTATTTCTTGCATTCATTGTCATTATGGAAACCCATGTTTTAAAATATTCAGTAACTAGTTTTGTTTTAAGCCTTGAGTTAGCTGACTGTTCTTCAAAGAAACCCTCGTTACCCACTCGACCCCCCATGGTTTTTTTCACTTCTTATCGAACATTAACTCAAAATGTTAAATTTTCATTCCAGCATCATCCTCACAGCCGCTTCGGCGTGGAGCCTTGTTGTGTCAAAAAGCCTGAGCGGGCTGTCCTTCTGCCCCACGAGGAGGGGAATCTCCGTGCAGCCGAGTATTACCCCCTGCGCGCCGTTTGCACCGAGTTTTTCTATTATCTCTGTGAATCTATTTCTTGAGGAATCCCTGAAATCACCGAGGCAGAGCTCATTATATATAACATCATGCACAAATTTCCTGTCCGCCGCATCAGGCACAATTATCTCAAGTCCGAGCCTTTCCATACGCCCTTTGTAAAAATCACGCTCCATGGTGAAGGCAGTGCCCAGAAGCCCCGCCTTTTTCACCCCGGCAGAAAGAGCAGCCTCCGCAGCGGAATCCGTAATCCGCAGAAGGGGGACATCCAGCGCATTTTCCACCTCATCCGCCGAAATATGCATGGTGTTTGTGCAGATCATTATGAAGTCCGCCCCTGCTCTCTGGAGCTTGTGCGCCTCATCAGTCATCATCTGCGCACCTTTTGCCCATTCGCCCTTTGACTGAAGCTGAGCCACCTCCTCAAAATCCACACTGTTGATGATCACTCTGGCGGAATGCAGCCCGCCCAGAGCTTTCTTCACGCCCTCGTTAATATACTTGTAGTAAAGAGCTGTGGATTCCCAGCTCATGCCGCCTATAAGACCCGCTGTCTTCATAACTCACCAAACCTTAACAAAATCTTCATTTTTAAATAATAGCAGAAACTTTTTAGATTATACTCAGAAAAAGGGGGTTTCAGATGTTTGAAGCTGTGGAACTGGGACAGAAGGTGGACAAAGATGAATTTGAGGCGGCGCTTCCCGACCTGCGCACAAGGCTGATACAGGCTCAGACAGCTTTTGCGAAATATCCGGGCCCGCTCATCATAATACTAAACGGAATGGACGGCGCAGGCAAGGGCGAGCTGATGAACTACCTCGGCGGGCTGATGGATCTGCGCAACGTGATAATAAAAACCTTCTGGCAGGAGAATGAATCGGAAAAATCAAAACCCTTCTACTGGCGCTACTGGATGAGCCTCCCCTACAGGGGGCATATCGGTTTCTTTTTCGGCGCATGGTACGCCGGGGAAATGCTTGAAGCCGCCAAAGGGAACACCGAAACCGCTGAATACGAAAGGCGCATGAAGCGCGCTGCCACTTTTGAATCCATGCTGGCGGATGACGGAGCGGTATTTGTAAAGTTCTGGTTTCACCTCAGCAAAAAGACAGCGAAAAAGAAAACGGACGACCTGAAAAAGAAATACGGCAAAGGGGAAATTGTTGAGCGCGCCATGTGGCACAGGGAAAAGTACGATGCCATAGTAAAGTCCGCCGAACGGGGAATACGCCTCACCGACCACGCCAAAGCACGCTGGCATCTCATCGAAGCGGATGATAAACGCCACAGAACCCTGAAATCCCTGCGAATAATAGTTGAAACCCTCGAAGCAGCCGTGGCCTCCATAGGCGCAAAACAGAAGGCTGATAAAAAAACAGTGAGCCTCGCTCCCCCTGTTCTCTCCAAGGTGGATCTGTCGCTGACTGCCGAGTATGAGGAATATAAAAAACGTATGCCGGAAATGCAGGAAAAGCTTAACTCCCTCGCGTGGAAGGCTTACAGCAAAAAACGCTCTGCCATCGCCGTTTTTGAAGGCTGGGATGCGGCAGGAAAAGGGAGCGCAATCCGCAGGATAGTTCAGGGCACGGACATACGCCTCGCCAGCGTAATCTCAGTCGCAGCGCCCACTGACGAGGAGAAGGCGCACCATTACCTCTGGCGCTTCTGGCGGCACATCCCCTCCGCAGGGTTTATCACCGTGTATGACCGCTCATGGTACGGCCGTGTGCTTGTGGAGCGTGTGGAGAAGTTTGCCTCTGAGAACGAGTGGTCACGCTCCTTTGAGGAGATAAACGATTTCGAGGAGCACCTCACGGAGAGCGGAATAATCCTTGTCAAATTCTGGGTGCATATAAATATGGAGGAGCAGCTTAAGCGCTTCAAAGAGCGGGAAAACCTGCCGTGGAAACAGTATAAAATAACCGATGAGGACTGGCGCAACAGAGAAAAATGGGATATGTATGAGCAGGCGGCAAACGAGATGATCGCCCGCACAAGCACAGGACATGCACCATGGAACCTGATAGCCGGAAACGACAAAAAATACGCACGGCTTAAAATACTTGAGACCATGTGCAGAGCTATGGAGGAAAAACTTTGATAAATTACGAAAAATTGCTGGAACAGATTATGGCGCACGCGGCGGACTATTCCTTAAGGCTGCTGGCTGCCGTTCTTATATTCTATTTCGGAAAATACATTGCAAAATTTCTCTCAAGGGTTGCCCACAGGGCAATGAAGAAAACCAACATAGACGAAACCCTTGCGGGATTTCTGCGTAATGTTATATATGCCATGCTCTTTGCTGTGGTGGTGATAGCCTCCCTCAACTCACTGGGAGTGCAGACAACCTCCCTCGTTGCCGTAATGGGTGCAGCCGGTCTCGCCATAGGTCTGTCTCTCAAGGATCAGGTGGCGAACTTCGGCGCGGGAGTGCTCATTGTCATGCTCCGGCCGTTCAAGGTGGGCGATACGGTAACACTCGCCGGACAGACAGGCACTGTGCTGACTATTCAGGTTTTTCAGACCATACTCAAAACCTTTGACAACCTCACCATAATGATCCCCAACTCAAGCGTGATGAACGGAACCATAACAAACTTCTCGCTTCAGGGCACAAGGATGATCCCTCTTATAATAGGCATAAGCTACGGCAGCGACATCAAAAAAGCCAAGGATATAATGCTTGAGACCATGAGGAGCCACGAAAAGGTGCTCAAAGACCCAGAACCGACAGCGGGTGTCCTTGAACTGGCGGACAGTTCTGTCAACCTCTTTGCCCGTTCATGGGTTGAAACTGGCGACTGGTGGGCGACAAAGGCCGATCTGCTGGAAAACATCAAGGTCAATCTCACAAACGGCGGCGTGGAAATACCCTTTCCGCAGATGGACGTTTATATTCATAAAACGGAAGAAGAAGCTTGAGAATACTGCATGTAGATACAGGAAAAGAGTGGAGGGGAGGCCAGAGACAGGCGCTCTTCCTCCATAACGGACTGACTGCACACGGACACGAAAGCCTCATGGTATGCAGCCCCGAAGGGGAGCTGATAAAACGGGCGGAGAACACTGAACCGCTCTCTTTCCGCAGCGAGGCAGACCCGGCATATATTCTCCGTCTGCTCTCTGTCATAAAGCGTTTCCGGCCGGATATTGTACACTCCCACGACAGTCATTCGCTGACCCCCTGCATTGCCGCATCATGGCTGAACAGCTCCTTTAAGCTTGTCCATACCCGCAGGGTGGATTTCCCGCTGAAAAAGAAACTTTTTAATAAGTACAGAAGCAGCCGGGTAAACCTTGTTGCCATAAGCAGGGCAATACAGAGCATTATGGCTTCAAGCGGCATACCGAAAGAAAAAATCAGCCTGATCTACAGCGGCTCGGACAAGCCGAATGCGGTGGACACTGTGCTTGCTGCGGAGCTTCGGGCAAGGCTGAATCCTCAGGGAAAGACGGTAATCGGAACCGTGGCAAACTTTTCAGATCACAAGGACTATCCCACGCTCCTCAGAGCTTTTGACGGACTATACGCACAAAGACAGGATGTAATCCTCCTTCCCGTTGGGGACGGCCCCATGTTCGGGGAAATAAAAGCATACGCAGATACGCTGAAATGCAGGGAAAACATAGTCTTCACAGGCTTCTGTGCGAACATACCGGAGATACTCTCCCTGATGGACATTTTCACCATGACCTCAAAGACGGAAGGGCTCTGCACATCCATAATTGATGCCATGAACGCATCCCTGCCCACTGTGGCAACAAGGGCGGGCGGCATACCTGAGCTTGTGAGTGACGGGGAAACGGGCTTTCTCTGCGATGTTGGGGATGATGCGGCGCTGGCTGCGGCATACGGCAGACTTCTGGATGATGAAGCCCTGCGAAGCACCATGGCTGAAAACTCTCTCAGACGGGCTTATGACTTTTCTGCGGAGAAAATGGTTCTCTCATATATAGACCTGTACAAAAACCTCCTGAAATGAGCGGACTTTACATACATCTTCCCTTCTGCCGCAGAAAGTGCCTCTACTGCGGGTTCATGTCTCTTGACGTATACGATGAAGCGCTGATCCGCAGGTATTTTGACGCACTCCTTGCCGACCTGGCGCATACTGGCAAAACCGCCTTTGATACCCTGTACATAGGCGGCGGCACACCGAGCGCCGTTCCGCCTCTTATGCTGGATTACTTTCTCGCGGAACTGTTTAAAAATGTCAGTGTTCAGGGCGAGTTCACCGTTGAGGCTAACCCGGAATCACTGTCCGCTGATTTTCTCAGAACAATCCGTGCTTACGGCGCAGGCAGGCTCAGCATGGGCTGCCAGAGCACCGATGACAATGTGCTGAGGCTTCTGGGCAGGCTGCATGACCGTGATGCTGTTTTCTCCGCCTACGATCTTGCCGGAAAGCACCTGCCGGACGCTGACATAAATCTTGACCTGATATTCGACATACCCAAAGCACCGCCGGAAGCTGCACGCAGAAGCATGGAGGAGATATGCGCCCTCCAGCCGGAGCACATCTCCGCATACTCCTATTCCTTTGACACAGGTTATCTGGCGGAAGAAGGGGAAACAGCGGACAGCATGTTCCTTGAGGTGAAGCATTATCTGGGCTCAAAAGGCTATGCCAAGTACGAAATATCCAACTTCGCTCACAAAGGACATGAGAGCAGGCACAACATAAATTACTGGAAGCTCGGTGACTTCACAGGCATAGGCGCTTCTGCATGGTCTCTTGAGAATCACCCGGACAAGCGAATCCACAGAGGCAAAACGAAAGATGTGAACATTTACCTTGCTGATCCGTCATCCTATGATGAAATATCAGTGACGGAGCAGACAGAACTTCTTAAAGAGTCCATGGTTTTCGGCCTGAGGATGACAGAAGGGGTTGACATCAGCGCCCTTTCAGCATTTTATAACCGAAGGGATTCTGAACTGGATGAAAAAATAAGCCGACTCATCGGCGAGGGTCTTTTGGAATGGAAAACAGGAAAAATCGCGCTGACAGAAAAAGGGGAATTGCTTGCGGAATCTGTATCGGAATTTTTATGGTAGCCCTCACAGCGCTGATCCCCGTTAAAGAAGCCGATGCGGGCTGCGCCGGGGACTGCATGACCTGCCACCAGAACCTCGCAAACAGCAAGGAACATCAGGCGCTCAAAACCTGTATCCAGTGTCACGAACCCTCAGAAAAGAAAACCTTCCTCCCCGTTGCCTCGGCAGACGGCTGCGGCACACGCTGCTTTGACTGCCACAATCAGTGGCCTGCCAACGGCTGGCACGCCCCCCTTGATAAATGTTCCGAATGTCATAAGGTTTCAGCTAATATCCTGAACAGGTAGAAGCGCCCCTTAAGTTAAGTTTGCAAAACATTCTTCATCTATGCTATAAAAATGCATGAAAACAACTTCCCGTTATCTCATTATGCTTTTGGTGTGCCTTGCCGGTTCTTCTCTGGGCTTTCTTACCGCAGAAAAATACAGATCTCCCCAACCTTCCGAACAACCCTTCGTTCAGGCTGAGGCCGCAGAAGTGTTCCTGCAAACAGATACCGCATGTCCCAAAAATGAGATCACGGAAGCGGCCGGAAAATACGGTTTTGCCGTCATTAACGAAAGTAACTGGGATTCATTTGCCGAAGCGGTTAAAGTAGGCTATCTGGAAGAGTTTGAGAGAAAAATGGGGGTCAACTATTTCCAAATCCTTTCCATGACAGGAGACATAACAAACGCTAAAACCTACCTCCGCAGAACCCGTGCGGACATCAACAAAAAAGATATAACAGGCATGACCCCCGTAGGCTATGCGGCAAAGTTTCATGATCTTGAAACCATCAGGCTCCTTTATGAAAACGGAGCGGACATTTTTTCGGCAGTGACTTACGAACCCAAGGCGCGTTACGAGATACTCAGGCAGATTAACCCTCCCAGAAGGCTTGACCCGCTTAATCTGGCCATATTGCAGAACAATCCGGAGAATACCCCGCAGATTGTGCGCTGGCTCCTCGACAACGGAATGAACTTTGCAGACGGCAACAGCTATGTATTTGATTCATTGCGGACGGGGGGAATGATGGACGAATTTCTCCCGGCGATCCTGAAAAATACAGATCTTACAAGCGGCATAATCCCCTCCGCACCGGATAAGAACAAAACAACCGCTGTCAGCAGAATATTTCAGTATGACCAAACAGGCAGGGCGGCTGAATGGCTCCTCGCCAACGGACTGAGCGGAAGCAATGACGACCCTAACTTTCCGGTGCTGAACGCTGCGGTGATGAATAACAACATCCCGGCTGATACAGTAAGGCGGCTTATCAGTGCCGGGTTCAGTGTAAACAACGCCTCTGTCGGCAACAGCAGTCTCACCCCTCTGGCTTATGCTGTTTCCTCCGGAAGATATGACGTAGCTGAGATTCTTCTCGAAAACGGCGCAGAGGATAATCAGGAAGTGCAGAAAAGACTCAGCAGACTGCCCGAAGCGGAGCAGGCAAAATTCAGGAATATTCTTAAAAAATACGGAGACAGCAAATGAAAGAGTTCCTCATCAATGCTTTGCTTTTCTTTACCTCCGGCTCGATTGCCTTCTTTCTGGGCGGCAGTACGCCTGCTGCACCCGAAAAGGACAAGACCCCTCCGACTCAGCGGGAGGTCATCAGAATTCCGTCTGCCGGGGAATGCGAACCGGATGAATTTATAAGAATCAAAACATCCGAACAGGGCGGAACATGGGAAGCGGTGATCACGGAAATCCAGCGCGAAGGAATAAGAGAGATCGAGGCGGAGGCGGGTGTAAATACTCTTGCCGCCCTTTGCGCAATCGGCGATACAAAGGCAGTGAAGGCGTATCTCGAATCCGGAGTGAATCCCCTTGCCCTGAACATGCCTGACCGGAACGGCGTGACACATCTGTCCGCTGTGCTGAAAAATATGGATTTCGACACAGCGGAGGTGCTGATCGCCCACGGGGCAGACCTGCGCAGAAGCATCACCGTGGACGGAAAGGAAAAAGACCCGGTTCAGATAGTTCTGGAGCAGAAAGGTTATCTCTTTGATGAGGATATAGACAGGCTCCTTGAACTGGGAATATTCATCGACAGAGGGGAGCGGTATCTCGTGCAGGCTCTCTCCTCAGAAAGCAACAAGCTCAAGCTGGTTGAGCGCATTCTTCCCATAACAAACCCGAACGCACGAACCGAAGCGGGGAATCATATCTTCGCCGAAGTGCTCAATGTTTCATCCTCAAGAAAAACAATAGATTTCTTCCTGAATACAGGCACAAGGTTTGACAATACTCCGGCTGAGATAACGCCCCTCGGAGCGGCAGCAGCAAATACCGGAATCAAAGCGGATGATGTACTGAAAATGATTAAAAAAGGCGCAGATCCGAATCAGCGAAGCACTAAAGACCTTTCAACGCCCCTTATGGCAGCGGTAAAAAACAGCCGTCCCGATATTGAGGCGGTATTGCTGAAAAACGGGGCAAATCCTTTACTGAAAGACATTCACGGGAAAACCGCAGAGGACTACCGAACCTCTCACCCCTGATCCACAAGCCAGAGGCCTATTGCGGCTATGGTTATGCTGTGGGTTATTTCACCGCTTTTCACCATTGCGAGAACCTCTGCTCTGGTAAATTCCGCAGGTTCGGTCTCTTCAAACAGGTCGTGGTGCATGGTTCCGCCGTTTGTGCAGTTTTCCGCCAGAAAACAGTGGCATGAGTTGGTCATGAAGGCAGGGTTGGGGTGCATAAGCCCCAGACTGCGGGCTGATTCGGCATTGTAGCCTGTTTCTTCGGCAAGCTCACGCAGCGCGGCATCCGCCGTAATTTCGCCGTCATCCACAGCACCGCCGGGAAATTCATAGGTTACGCTGTCTGTCCCCACACGGAACTGACGGACAAGCACAAGCTTCCCCTCCGCCGTGACGGGCACTGTTATCACCCAGTTTTTGATATTTACGACAGTGAAGGGCATGGAAGCCCCCGCACCGTCAAAATGATAATGCCTGTGTTCCACAGAGAGAACACGGTCGGCAAATTTTTTCTCTGTTCTTAAAAACCGCCAGCGGCTTTTCATTTAGAGGATAATCCCGCTGTCGCTTCTGCCTTTGGGTGCTGCTCCGCCGAGGCCGCCCATTCCGCCGCCCGCCATGCGTATTCCGCTTTTGGCTTCGATATATTTGTTTTTGATGTCCTCAGGGAACTCGGCATAAACATACATAACCTTGTCCCAGCCTATTTCTCCGCCGATTTCGTCCTCATAGGGGAAACCGAAGGGAAGTATCGCTATCTGGATGCCTGAACCGCCCATGGGAACAGCCTGAACCACGGCCACATCCCTGAGAACATTGTTCTCGTCATCTTTTACGCCTATGCATGTATCTCCGCTTACCAGCTTGACAAATTTAATATTTTCCATAACTGCACCGTACCTTTTAAGCTTATTTTGACGTTTCCGGTCTGCTTATTTAGTATATGCTTTTGCACAATAATTCAATGTGTTTTCAAATTTCTCCTGAAACCCCTGAAAGTAAGGCGTTTCTAACACGCATTTTTGTATTGACAGCCTAAAGGCAAGATCATATGTTCGGGAAATATTACTTGGAGGTGTGACATGGCTCATACAATTACTGATGCCTGTACCAACTGCGGTGTTTGCGAAGACGAATGCCCTGTGAACGCTATCTCTGAAGGCGACGACGCGAGAGTTATCGATGCTGACGCCTGTACAGACTGCGGAGCATGCGTTGAAGTTTGCCCCGTTGACGCAATCGAAGCTTAATTAACATTTGCTGATAATTGCCCCGCGAACCGGGGCTTTTATTTTAACATAGAATACTACACCCGGAGTAGGATATGAACGTATTTAAATATCTCAAAGAGGAAATAAAGACAATTTATGAGCGCGACCCGGCAGTTAGAAGCGCAGCGGAAATCATTTTCTGTTACCCCGGCTTCCACGCCATGCTCTTTTACAGAGTGGCAAACTGGTTCTGGCGCAAAAAGCTCTATTTTCTCGGCAGGTTCACATCCCACATCGGCAGATTTTTCACAGGGATAGAAATTCACCCCGGCGCCACAATCGGCAAACGCTTCTTTATTGACCACGGAATGGGTGTGGTTATAGGTGAGACAGCAGAGATCGGGGATGACGTAACTATATATCAGGGTGTGACTTTGGGCGGAGTTAGCCTCAAGAAAGAAAAAAGACACCCTACTTTAAAAAATAATGTTATAGTTGGTTCAGGCTCAAAGGTTTTAGGCCCCTTTACCGTTGGTGAGAATGCCAAAATAGGGTCAAATTCCGTCGTCGTGAAGGAAGTGCCCCCTAATGCAACTGTGGTGGGTGTCCCCGGCAGAGCCGTTGGTCAGCAGAAGGATGATAACATCAGTGCACTGGATCACGATAAGCTGCCCGACCCGGTGGCAAAGGCCATAAGCTGTGTGGTTTCAAGGGTTGTGGAGCTTGAAAAAGAGGTTCAGGAGCTAAGAAAAAGGCTGAAAGAAAATGAAAATTACGACTAAAAGCAGATACGCCATAAGAGCCATATACGCCCTTGTGGTTCTCGGCGGTGACCGTGAGCCTGTTGCCCTTACCCAGATAGCGCAGATGGAAACCATCTCCAGAAAATATCTGGAGCAGATCTTCATCCAGCTTAAGAAGTACAATATCGTCACCGGCTCCAGAGGCGCGGGCGGCGGCTATATGCTTTCCAAAGATGCGGCAGGCATAACTGTTAAGGATGTTGTCGTCGCGATGGACGGCCCCATCAGCCCTGTCGACTGCACAGACGGGGAGGACTGCTCCAAGTTCAGCACATGCGCCATAAACTGGCTGTGGCTGGGGCTCAAAAAAAATGTTGATAATTACCTTGAAAATATTACTATAGATGACTTGAAGAAGCACGCTCTCGGAGGAAAAAATGCCCATTTATCTGGATTATAGCGCAACGACCCCTGTGGATAGAAGGGTTTATGAGGCTATGATTCCGTTTCTGACGGAAAAATACGCCAACCCCTCAAGCATCCACATTCTCGGCAGAGAAGTGCGGGAAGACGTTGAAAACGCCAGAGCCGTTGTTGCCTCCTATATCAAATGCGAACCACACGAAATCGTATTCACCGCCAGCGGAACCTCGTCAGACAACCTCGCCGTCAAAGGCATGGCTGAGGCGCTGAAACATAAAGGCAAGCATATCATCACAACTTCCATAGAACACAAAGCTGTTCTTGAAACATGCAAATCCCTCCAGAAGTCAGGGTTTGACGTAACCTACCTTCCGGTGAGCAAAGCCGGGGTTATCTCCGTGGATGATTTCAGAAACGCTCTCAGGCCGGACACAATCCTTGTTTCCGTAATGCTCGTAAATAACGAAGTCGGCACGATCCAGCCGGTTAAGGAAATAGCCGCCATAGCAAGAGAGAAAGGGATCATAGTCCACACGGACGCTGTTCAGGCTGTGGGCAAACTTTCCACGGATGTCAGCGAACTGGGCGTTCAGCTTATGAGCTTCTCCGGGCACAAGTTCAACGCTCCCAAAGGAATAGGCGTTCTCTACATTGATGAAAACTTAAAAGACCTCATTATCCCCATAGTCTGCGGCGGAAGTCAGGAATACGGTCTGCGCGCAGGCACGGAAAATGTTGCCAATATAGCTGCCATTGCAAAAGCCATTGAAATACTTGAGCAGGAAGGGGAAGAGGAAGTTAAACGCATCCGTGCCTTCCGCGATATGTTTGAGCAGGAAGTGCTTTCACGCGTGCCCGATACATATGTGAACGGCGCAGGTGCTGACAGAGTATGCAGTGTTTCAAACATCGCTTTCAGATACATTGAGGGCGAGGCGCTCATGGTTTACGCCAGCGAAGTCTGCTGCTCCACAGGCAGTGCATGCACATCTGACAGTGTTGACGCTTCCCATGTGCTTTACGCGATGAAAGTTGACCCTGTGGACATGCACGGCTCACTCCGCTTCAGCTTCGGCAGGTTCACCACCGAAGAGGAAGTGAAAACGGCAGTGGACATGATCTGCACCAGCGCAAACAAACTCAGAGCAATGTCGCCTCTGGGCTGACAATGTGAATATAAAGGCTGAAAGCCGGCGCACAGTCCGTGCCGGCTTAATCTCCTTCTACTTTCTCCACTTTTCCACCCTTGGGGCAATTTTCCCCTATGCGGGTTATTTCTTCAAATCACGGGATTTTTCTGGCACAGAGATAGGCATACTCCTTGCAGTTTTCCCCGTTATGAAGTTTCTCGCCACTTCCATGTGGACAGAAACATACAGCAGAGCCCGTCATAAAACCTTCTTCGTCCGCGCGGCTGCGGTTCTTTCATCAGTTTCGATGCTCCCTCTCTTTTTCCTCCACGGTTTCCCCGCTGCGCTGGTGTGTCTCGCACTCTTCTCTCTGTTCAGGGTGGGCATCATCCCAGTTATGGATAACGCCGCCATGGGCTTTGCGGAGGAGAACGGAACGCCGTACGGCAGAATGCGGCTTTACGGCTCGCTGGGCTTCACTGTCTCCGCTGTTGTTTCAGGCCTTATTATTGACCGTTTCGGAGCCTCCGCATTCATAATACAGTTTACCCTCATGGGGCTTCTCTGCACTTTGCCCGCGGGGCTTATCCGCCTTGAACACTGGACAAGGCTCCACAGAAAGGCGGAAAGCATAATATTTGACCGCAACACAGTGATCATGACGGTGATGCTTGTGGTGTATCTCTCCTCCAATGCGTTCCACGGAAACTTTTTCAACATAAAAGTCAGTGAGGCGGGCGGCTCGCAGACACTGGCGGGGTATATGTGGGCAGCGGGTGTACTGTGCGAAATAGTCCTTCTTTATTTCACTGACAGCCTGCTGAAAAAATTCAGCGCAAAGCAGGTGATGCTCTTCTCCGTCATAATGGCGGTGATACGCTACCTGTTCACAGCTTTCAGCCCTTCGCTCACCGTGCTTTTTCTCGCCAACATGCTCCACGGCTTCACATACGGCTCGTTTCATGTGGCGGCACTCACTTACTTCCGCCGTGTTTTCGGGGCAGACAGACAGCTTAAGGCACAAAGCATATACTCAGGCCTCGGCTTCGGGCTCGGCTCCGTGGGCGGTTCGTTCATTTCGGGCATAGCATATGACATAAGCGGCAGCGCAGGCGTGTTCACTGTCACGGCAGCACTCTGCGCTCTCTCCATACCTCTGCTCATGCTTATGAAGACAGATAAGTTGCAGTAAATACGGAATAGGCTATAATATTCTGAGATTTTAAGGAGACGGCAGATACCGCATGAGCAAAACAAACACCCTTCTTAAGGAACTTGAGGAAGTCGCAGCCAAGCTGAACATCAAGGTGCGCTATGAACGCACGAAGGCAAGGGGCGGACTCTGCAAAAAAGGGGAACAGTTTCTCATAATCATTGATAAATCAGCAGATCCGCACTATAAGACCGCTGTCATAGCGGAGGCGATCAAAAAGTTTGACCTCGCTGATCTTTATATAAGCCCAAAAGCCAGAGAAGCCATAGAAAGCGCGGACTAGGAAAAAGAATGGGAAAAAAAGCAGTGGACATTGACCATGTTTATGATGTGCTGGCAGAGGAATACGAACGGCTGGAGAAGCCATCGGTAACGGCAATAGCAGAGAAAAAGCGCGACCCGTTCCGTGTTCTGGTGAGCACTATAATCTCACTGCGCACAAAAGATGAGGTAACAATAGCCGCCTCTGAACGCCTGTTCGCAGCTGCCGACACTCCCGAAAAGGTGCTGGCGCTTGACACGGAGGCGATGGAAAAGCTTATTTACCCCGCAGGTTTCTACCGCAACAAAACCCGGACAATAAAGGACATAAGTGCTATACTCATAGAAAAATACGCAGGCAGTGTCCCCGCCGATATTGATGAGCTGGTCAGGCTCAAGGGCGTAGGAAGAAAAACCGCAAATCTCGTACTGGTAGAAGGTTTTCAGATACCCGCAGTCTGTGTGGACATCCACGTCCACCGGATTTTCAACAGGCTGGGATACCTGAGCACCAAAGACCCCGACAAAACAGAGACTGAGCTTAGAAAAAAGCTCCCGCAGAAATACTGGATCAAGCTGAACGAAATGATGGTGACATACGGCAAATACATATGCCGCCCCATCTCCCCTTTCTGTTCCGCTTGCGGGCTTTCTGACAGTTGTGCTAAAGTCGGCGTCACCACAAGGAGGTAAGCTGTGGCGCACCGTATTGATGAAACAGATGTACAGATCCTGAACCTGCTGGCGGAAAACTCCCGTATTTCCTACGCAGACATCGCAAAAGCAGTGGGCATGAAGTCCCCTTCGGTAATTGAGCGCATAAAGTGGCTTGAGACGGAAGGGATTATCACCGGCTACACAGCACAGATAAACTACAAAAAACTCGGTTACGACATCCTCGCTTTCATCGGCATTTTCATCGACAATGCCGACAACATAGCAGACTTTGAACACCACCTTAAAAAACTGGGCAAGGAGATAATCGGCTGCCACCACGTGACGGGTGAATACACTATGCTTATCAAAGTTATAGTAAAAAATACCGAAGCGCTCAGCACACTGATCAAAAAACTCCGCAACACCCCCGGCGTTACCAAAACCAACACAATCCTTGTTTTCTCCACCATACTCGACCGCTCAAGGCTGCTTTGATAAAAATAAGCGCCGTAATACCTGTCTACAACAGAACGGAAACCCTGAAAGACGCTGTGGAATCCGTTCTGTTTCAGGATTACCCGAAGATTGAGATCATCGTTGTTGATGACGGTTCCGAGACAGACCTTACAATTCCCCTGAAACCGTACATGAATATGATACGCTTCATCCGGCTGGAGAGGAACCACGGCGTGAGCCGCGCCCGAAACGAGGGGATAAAAGCCGCTCAGGGGGATTTCATCGCATTCTTGGATTCTGATGATGTATGGCTCCCTTTCAAGATAAGCCACCAGACGGAGATTCTCAGAAGGGAAGGCACAAAGGTCTGCCACACTAACGAGTTCTGGTACAGACAGGTCAAGTTCATAAACCAGAGTAAAAAACACGCCCGCTACGGCGGATACATCTTCCCCCGGATTCTGGACATATGCAGAATAAGCGATTCATCAGTCATCATAGCGAAGGAGGTATTTGAACACGCCGGAATGTTTGATGAAACCATGCGGGTATGTGAAGACTATGACCTGTTCCTGCGCATCGCTGCGCTGTATGAAGTAAGCTACAGCGAAAAAAAATGTATCATAAAAAGATCAGTCACAAACGATCAGTTAAGCGCCTCCATAAACCATATAGAGTCGGTCAGGCTTGATTCCCTCCGCAAATTCTGCCTTAACTGCAAAGATTTACCTCCCGAATGGCAAACCGCTGTTTTAGGGGAGATACAGAGAAAAGAACAGATTGTTAAATCAGGCTTAAACAAAGAATGAGCGTACTTTAAAGTAATTTCTTGCTATTTTAAATTTATTCTGTATAAAAAGCTAAAGAAGACGATAACTTTATCATCAAAATATAAACTGAAATCTTATGAAAAAATATTTAGCAATTATACCCGCATTTCTTTTTGTTGTATCATGCGCAGGCACTCAGCCCGCAGGCCCGAAATACTCCTCACTGGTGCAGGAGCCTTCGGCGGCGGAAGAGTCGGAAACGCAGGAAACTGCCTACTCTGTGCAGCTTGAAGCCTTCTCTCCGGTATTCCTTAAAGACGAAATATCGAAGAGAGAGCTTAACTACGGGCTTCTCCCCTCCAAACCTGAATTCCACTTCGATGATATAATACAGACCCGTTATGTATACGATGTTATCCCTCTCGTTGAGGAGGACAGGTACGAATACTATGTGAAACGCTTCACGCAGGACATCCCCAACGTTTTCCAGAACTGGCTCAACAGATCAAACAAATACTTATACATTGTTAAAGACATTCTCCGCAGGGAAGGAGTGCCGGATGAGCTTGCTTATCTCCCCTTCACCGAAAGCGGCTTCAACGCCACAGCCATCTCCCACGCCGGAGCAAGCGGCATGTGGCAGTTTATGAAAGGCACAGGCAAAAGCTATAATCTTGATGATAACTTCTGGGTTGATGAACGCAGGGATTTTGAGAAAGCCACCACAGCAGCAGCCAGACATCTGCGTGATCTTTATGAAGATCTGGGCGACTGGCATCTGGCTCTTGCCGCTTACAACGCCGGAATGGGCAAAATCATCCGCGCAATCAGGATGTACGAATCCAGAGACTTCTACACCCTCGCAAAATACGGCTACCTCAAGCAGGAAACAAAGGATTACGTGCCTAAGTATCTGGCACTGCGTCATATATTCTGCAACTATCAGGAGTTCGGGTTTGAAACCCCTGTGGAAACACCGCTGATATTTGACCGCCTCACGGTTGACAGACAGGTGAATCTCTATGTCATAGCCAGACTCACAGGAACAAGCTATAACGTTCTTAAGGAACTTAATCCGGAACTCAAAACACCGATTACCCCCCCGGCAGATTCTTATACCATCAGAGTTCCATACGGAACAGCGGAGAACCTGAACCAGCAAATTGCTCAGATGCCCTCGGACGAGCTTCTGATGTACAGAATCTACAATGCCAAAAGAGGCGAGCATCTTGATAATATCGCAAAAAAATACAGCGTCAGCCTTAATGATATAAAATCATCCAACGGTCTGCTGCATACAAAGCTTTATAACGACACGCCTATATTTATCCCTGTTAAAAAATACCATGATCCTTCTCTGGACAAAGAGTTCGCGAAGGTTCTGAAACCTTACAACCCCAAGGTTCACGTTGTTAAAAAAGGCGAAAATCTCTCGGCGATCGCCCGCAAGTATGGTCTCGGACTTAATGAGATAATGGCAATGAACAAAGGGATCAAACCAAACAAAATACAGCCCGGACAAAACCTTATAGTTTCAGTGGACTACAAAAGAAGCGACAAAAGATACGTTGCACAGACAACAAAATATAAGAAATATGACACCGCAGCCGCAGCAAAAAAGAAACGCCATGTGGTTAAAAGCGGCGAATCTCTCTGGGCTATAGCACAGAAATACGGAACAACCGTAAATGCCATAAAGAAAAGCAACAAACTCTCCGGCTCTCAGATCCTTCCGGGCAAAGTGCTGATAATTACGGATTAGAGAAAATTAAACTCTCTCCGCCCCTCCAATAAAGACTGCCGCGTCGCTTACACTCCTCGCAGTGACAGTATTGTTGTCATTGCGAACTCCGCAGGGGTGCAGCCCCTGCCTTGGGGCTACTCAGCTTTTCTGCCTCATTGCCTGCTTCATTAAAATAATCAGATCGAAGACCCGCTTAACGTCTTTTTCAGTCTCTTCCTGAGTACCGGAATTATTCACCACAAAGTCAGCGTATTTCAGCTTTTCATCTATGGGCATCTGAGTGCGGATGATTTTCTCCGCTTCTTCCCTTGTGATATTATCCCGGTTCATCAAACGCCTGAGCTGTTCCTCAGGCTCACAGTAAACAACAATCAGCCCGTCAAACCGTGTGTATGCCCCGGTTTCCACACAGAGGGCAGCCTGAGTGAGGATGATCGCCCTGTCATCCTTCCCTTTTATTTCACCCACAAGCCTGGCTTCTGTTTTCAGTATTGCCGGATGAACTATCTCCTCCAGCCTTTTGCGGGCGGCATCATCATTAAAAACAATCTTCCGAAGGACGGCTCTGTCTATGTTCCCTTCGCTATCCACAATATCCACACCGAAAGCGTCCACCACCATAGGGTAAGCCATGCCGCCTGGGAACATGACTCTCCTGCTGAGAATGTCTGTATCGATTGTGTAACAGCCCAGACGCTCGAACATTTTTGCGACTGTGGTCTTCCCGCCGGCTATGTTTCCTGTAAGTCCAAGATACATAATTAAACTCCGTATATTTTCCGCAGAAGACGCACCCTGTCCTCCTCCGAAAGGGAGGAGAACAATATGCAGAGCTCGTCCGGCCTGTAGCCCTTGCATCCCCACGGTCTGTTTTCATATATGCCGCATTGCCTGCCCGCCGTGAGATGCGCACAGGGCTCGCCCGCTTTTTTGCCCAGTACGCTTATATCAAAGGCGATGCAGCATGCGCCGCACATTGTACACTCTATTTTGTTATCAGGCTTCCCGCACATAGTTACGCAGCACGCCTATATTCTCCACCTCAACCTCAACAGCATCGCCGGGCTTAACCGCCCCCACTCCGGGAGGCGTGCCTGTGGCGATAACATCACCGGGGAGGAGTGTCATCACTTCCGAAATAAATGATATGAGCGTTGGGATGTCGAATATCATCATGTCCGTTGTTCCGTCCTGCCTTGTTTCACCGTTTACCCTTGTTTTCACGAAGATTCCACGCCAGTTGAGATCAGTCTCTATCACAGGGCCCAAGGGTGCGAATGTGTCAAAGCATTTTGCGCGGGTAAATTTGTTCTCTTCCTTCTGAATATCCCGTGCGGTGAAATCGTTCATTATTGTATAACCGAGGATAAACTCCTCCGCTTTTTCAGGTTTAACATTCTTACAGTGCTTGCCGATAACCACGGCAAGTTCCCCTTCGTAATCCACCTGCTTTGATGAAGGCGGGTAAATAACGTCCCCTTCGTGCGCAGTGAGACATGTGGAGGGCTTTATGAATATCAGCGGAGTCGTGGGGACATCGTTCCCCAGTTCTTTTGCGTGTGCGGCATAGTTTCTCGCCACACAGACAATCTTGGACGGGAGCACAGGCGGAAGAATCTCAACCTCGCCAAGCTCATATGTTTCGGTAGTCACAACGAAATCCTCAAACATTGAGCCCTGTATGCGCCTGATTTTTCCGTCAATCAGCACCCCTTTTTTTTCAACCTTTCCCGTTCTGAATCTCAGCAGCTTCATCTATCCGCTCTCCGTAAGTATTTTTTATATAATTTTCAGCATCTTCTTTGTCTCTCAGGCTGCCGCTCACAAGGCGGAAGGAAGTGTCTCTGATAATCTCCCCCATCAGCTTTCCGGCAGGTACGCCCATTTCTGCCAGAGCCTTGCCGTCTATGAGTGTTTCATTCTCAAAGCGCATGAGTGTAAAGGCGGCTTTCAGTTTCGGTTTAAGCCCGCTGCCGCTGTTAACGGCGGTGAACATATCCGCCGCAAGGCTCCAGTCCTCTCTGTAAGTATAAATGTATTTCATAAGGTTATCCACACTGTAAGCTGAAAACGATTCCAGCATAAGGTAAGCCTGCGCCGCATTTGCCGTGCGCTTGGCGAGCTTCACCGGATAGCACTGCCTGTCCATAACCCTGAGCGCGCCCTTCCGGAAGCCGTATACGAACGCACTGACCTTTACAAACAGATCATCCGCACTCATGGAACCTATGGCTTTCAGCAGGCGTTCTTCCTCAGCTTCTGAGGTATCTGCGAAAATGCGGAGAACTCCGCCCTTAACAAGCCTTGTGAGAACTTCCGCAGCGTGCGCCCCTTCCGAGAGCTTCTGCATCTCCGCAAAAATACGCTCCGCAGCTATGTTTTGCAGCATAGGCGCTTTGTTCGCAGCGAGCTCTGCCGTATGCCCGTCTATCCCGAACCCCAACTGGGCGGCAAACCTGTAAGCCCGCAGCACACGCAGAGGATCATCATCAAACACACCGTCATGGACTGCGCGGATCACGCCCGCACGTATGTCCGCATCATCACCTATCACCTTACCGTCAGCAGAGAGGGCAAGGTTGTTTATGGTGAAATCCCTTTTGGCGAGATCCTCATAAATATCCGCACCTCTGGGAGCGGAAACATCAAACTCAGCCCCGCCTCCCGCAAGGCGAACATTCTCCTTAAACTTAACTGCCGCTGTTTTCAGCTTTTTTGCCAGCTTAAAGGCAAATTTTTCATAATCAGTGCCAAAGGGAACCATGTCAACGTCCTTGACATCTCTTCCCAGAAGCATATCCCGTACGCATCCGCCCACGAAATACAGCTCCACGCCTTCATTAGCGGCGGCCTGTAATATTTTATTTATATGAGGAATCCTTTTTAGATCGGTCTGAAAAAGCAAAATACCATCCCAAACGGCGCAGGAGCCGTTATTTATTGACGAAAGGGGGACAAGTAAAATAAACTTATCCCCGTATGAGAATTTTAATTATATCCGATACCCACTCCGATTCAATAGAAAAACTCCCCGCAGCGGTTCTGACCGAGGCGAAGGGGGCGGATGCGGTTCTGCACGCAGGGGATATAATCGGCCTTGGGCTCATAACCGGACTGCGGAGCATAAACCCTTCCACATATGCAGTGCGGGGCAATATGGACACTATGGTGACGGAAGAGCTTCTCCCTGCGAAAAGAACACTCAGATTCGGCGAAGTAACAATAGGCCTTACCCACGGGGAGGGAAGCCCCTTCGGGCTTGAGAACAGACTCCTTTACGAATTTGACGGCGCGGATATAATAGTATACGGACACACCCATAAACCCTTCTGGGGCAAAATAGGCGATGTCCACTTTCTCAACCCCGGCAGCCCCACGGCAAACAGATACCAGCCGCAGGGTACATACGCCCTCCTGTTCATAGAACACGGCAGGTTCAGGGCGGAGATAAAACAGATTCAGGAGTAACACAATGCGCATAGCCATAATAGGCGCAGGCAGCGCGGGCATAACCGCCGCCTATCATTTTCTTAAAGAAACGGGAATTCAGGTAGACCTCTACGAAAAAGGGAACAACATACATAACCGTCAGCGCAACGAAGTCATGTCCGGCTTCGGCGGAGCGGGCACATACTCTGACGGCAAACTCACCCTCACCACCGAATACGGCGGCTGGCTCACAGACTACATGAGCGAAAAGGAACTGGAAGTCCTCATAGAAGAAGCGGACGACATATGGAAAAACGTCAGCGGAGTTCTTGAGCTTGATTCCAAAAGCAACTACGAAGCTGTTAAGGATCTTGAATATTCATGCAGCAGGCAGAACCTCAAGCTTTACCCCGCTAAAATACGCCACCTCGGAACAGACAACTGCCTGCTCTTCATCCGCAAAATGTACGAGATGTTTGAGCAGTCCCCCCATATAAAAATACACTGCAACAGCGATGTTGTGGATCTCATAGTCGACGGCGACAGGGTTACGGGGCTGCGCACCATAGAAAACGGCGAAACCGTTGAGCGTGAGTATGACAAAATAATCGCCGCAGTGGGCAGAAGCGGCAACAGCTGGATGCAGGAAATAGTCCGTAAATACGCCCTCAACTATGACCTTAACCCGGTTGACATAGGCGTAAGGGTGGAGGTTCCCCGCTCGGTTACGGATCACTTCACCAACCAGCTTTACGAGTTTAAAATAAAATACTACACCAACGGCTTTGAGGACGAGGTGCGCACA
The DNA here is from genome assembly GCF_026226615.1 of Geovibrio ferrireducens. NCBI lineage: Bacteria > Pseudomonadati > Deferribacterota > Deferribacteres > Deferribacterales > Geovibrionaceae > Geovibrio > Geovibrio ferrireducens. Next base: position 17,333 of record NZ_JAJAPB010000015.1, on the reverse strand, counting down.
TTCTGCGTTAACCCCGGCGGCTTTGTGGCCATAGAGCGCAACAAGGACAACCTGCTCACAGTGAACGGACACAGCTACAAAAACCGCAAGAGCGACAACACCAACTTCGCCCTTCTGGTTTCCACAAAGTTCACTGAGCCCTTTGATGAACCGCTGAAATACGGCGAATACATAGCACGCCTTGCCAACATGCTGGCAGGGGGCGACAATATCATTGTACAGCGTTACGGCGACCTTACGAGGGGCAGACGCTCAACCAAAAAACGCATTGAGAAAAACTTTGTCCACCCCACACTTCCGGGAGCTATGCCCGGCGACCTCTCCTTTGTTCTCCCCTACCGCTACATAAGCGACCTGACGGAGACAATAGAGCGCCTCAACACCGTAATGCCCGGCATGAGCGACCCCAACACGCTCCTTTACGGCGTGGAGGTTAAGTTCTATTCGGTAAGGATCAAGGTGGACGGAAAAATGAGATCAGCCAATCTGGAAAACCTTTACTGCGTGGGTGACGGCGCGGGGCTGACCAGAGGCATAATTCAGGCATCCGTATCAGGCCTTATCGCCGCCAAGGATATATTGGGAAAATAGAGGGAGGATGGACTCCGCAACTTTAAACAGGCTGAAAGCTCTCCGTAAAAAATACAAGGCGGAGGGCTTCATAATAATAGGCTTTACAGGCAGCTCCGCTAGAGGAGACGATACCTGTGCGAGTGATATTGACCTTGTTTATGAAGTGGAGAATCCGAAAGAGTTCGCCGTCCGCAACGGCGGATTCGGCGCTTTCAGCCGCATTGCGGAAATACGCTCCGAGCTTGAGAAAGAGCTTAATAACAAAGTGGATCTGATCGCAATAACTTCACTCAATGAGGTAGGCAGAAAATATATTCTGAAGGATATGAAATATGTCGGCCAGGGGCGATGCGGCAAGAGCTGAGTTTATACTGAAAATCAAATATTGAAGAGATTGTAACACGGCACGGAAGCCCTGAGTCTGCACTTGATGACGAAGTTGAGGGCAGACCTGCAATACTTATGGCTCTTCATCAGGTTGGGGAAACATTAAGCAAAATCGACCCTGAGCTTATTGACAGATTTAAGAAACTTTATAGCACATGATTGTATTGGCGCGGATCTTAAGATCGTTGAAAGTGTCATCAAGAAATTCATCCCCTAACTGAAACGCAAAGCCAGAGAACTTCACACTTCAGTAGAAAATCACCTCTAAACCGCAATATATTCTAGTAAATCACAAAACTTAGGTGAAGAATCTCACCCTCTGCTGCCTACAAAATGGTTTATATACCCGTTTTCAGGTTTTACATTTTCCCATACAGCGTCCTTAAGCAGGTTGGCTATTTCCGCCATCTGCTTTTCAATTGACGGGGCATTAACCATAGAGGACTTCAAAAGACTGTACGAGTGCGATAATTGTTTGGTATAAAAGTCTGTTTTTTCGCTGTCACTCATCCCGGCAGTCGTCTCCGCAGACCATACAGGCATTCTGTCTGTGGCATGTTCACGGGCATAACGATACATAAACGGGTCATTATTCTTAACCGCAAGAAGCAGGTTCTGGGTCAGTCCGGCGGGAGCGTCCGCAAGCCTGCCTTTGTAATCGCCTAGTTCCCACGTGTCTCCCTGAATGATCTGGCTGGTGATATTCAATCCCTGCACCTTCAGGCGTGCCTGAGTGAAGCTTTCATTCCTCACGGCATTGCCTTCATCGTCCTTGATAAAGCCGCCGTTTTCATCGGTAAGGAACATATCTTTCCAAATATCAGAAGGGGTATCGTAAATCTTCACCCCGCCGTCTTCGCCGTAGGTCTTCATTCCGGCTTCAAGTCCGGCTTTTTTGTATGATGCTTCATAAAAATAAGCGTCAACATCGGAAACTTTCAGCTCACGCAGCACGTCAGCATCATTGATGCCCATCTCCATGCCGAGCTTCACAGTCAGTCCCCACGAAAGGTCATCAATATTTTCATCCTTTTTGTCAACGGACTTGCCGAGTTCGATAAGGCTGTTGATATAATCAGCGTCAATAACTGAGGAAGAATCCTTCACCGTCTGTGCTGGGTCGCTTTTACGCACTGCATTGATTTCTGCGGAAAGCTTTTTCGCAATACCGGATAAATCAATTCTGTCAGCAGTGCTCTGCTCTTTCCGCTCAATTCCGGTAATACGAATTTCAGGAGTATCTGCCGGCTTCGACCCGGTCAGATTTATATTTGACATATCAATACGCAAACTGTCCATCAGCGAACCTCTCTGATGGACAATCGTCCAAAATGTCTAATTCTTGAGATAATATTTCATTAACGCCTAAAAAATCGCCTTAGTCACGATATTTTCCAGAGAATTCGGTCCTTCGATTTTTATAATTCTGTCTCCGCCGAGAACCACAACGGGGGGATTTATTATTCCGTATTTCGGCGGAACAGGCTCTTCGGAGGTGTCAATCAGGCGCACCTCTACCTTTGCACCGTAGCGGTATCTTATGTCTTCCGCAAGTTCGGGTGTTTTTTTATCGGTTTCGCCGTCATAGAAAATTTCGATAAGCATAGCATCCTCCCTGAGTCTTAAAACAAACCCCATTATAACGGGCATATGATAAATATATATCCCTCTCATGCAGTTTGCCAAGTGAATCTGACTGCGGACACGTCTGATTGACTATTATGTTATGCTGTAGTATGGTTGGGTGTTGGAAAGTCAGGCAATATTTTTGCGTTTGTTCGGGGATTCTCCGGCTTACATCGCACATTGACACTGCAACGCAGAGAACCGGTTTCTTGGGAAAGAGTTTGAGAAAACCTTTCTTTCCCGCTAAAGAAAGGTTTTTTCAAAAAACAATAGAATGTTGAACATCTTTAAAATAGAGGTCAATCCGGCAGGACGCGCGGATTGATGAAAATAAGCAAACTATCGGAATCTTCCGGCGTTAATGCCGGATAACATAAATACAGCCCCATGGACGGGGCTGCGCCGTGCGAAACGAAGGTGGGTTTACCCCGCCGCGAGTGTGTACATCAATCCGGCAGGACGCGCGGATTGATGAAAATAAATACGAGGTTTTCATGCTTAAAAAATATCTTCTTGCGCCGGGGCCTACACCAGTTCCTGAAACTGTTCTGCTTGAGATGGCTCGTCCCATAATTCACCACAGAACATCCGAGTTCTCGGCTATTTTTGATAATGTACGCAGACGCCTTCCCGAAGTATTCGGCACAAAAGAGGAAGTCCTCATGCTTGCCGGAAGCGGAACAGCAGCCATGGAAGCGGCTATAATCAACACAGTGAACACAGGCGAAAAGGTTCTGATAATAGATGCGGGCAAGTTCGGCCAGCGCTGGGGCGATATATGCAGGGCTTTCGGCATGGATGTCCACAAGATAGAGCTTGAGTGGGGTTCATCTGTTAAGCCCGAAATGGTTGAGGACTTCCTCAAAGCAAACCCCGACACTAAGGGCGTTTTTGTTCAGGGGAGCGAAACCTCCACAACCGCCTGCCACCCCATAAAGGAGCTGGCGGAAGTTATAAGAAAATATGACGACACGCTCTTTATAGTGGACGGAATAACATCAGTGGGCGTTTATGACACCCGCATGGATGAATGGGGAATAGATGTGCTTGTCACAGGCTCTCAGAAGGCGTTCATGCTCCCCCCCGGCCTTGCGCTTACAGCACTCAGCCAGAAGGCGTGGGCAAGAACCCAGAAGGTGAAAAACCCCAGATACTACCTTAACCTCGCAAAAGAGCTTAAGGCGCATAAGGACTCCACAACGGCATACACCCCCGCCATATCGCTCATCATCGGGCTGGACAAGGTTCTGGACATGATGTTTGAAGAGGGGCTTGCAAATGTTTATGAAAGACATGAAATAAACGGACAGGCGACCAGAGCGGCTGTTCAGGCTCTCGGTTTCAGGCTTCTCGCCAAGGATATGCCCGCCAATTCAGCCACAGGCTTTTACCTGCCTGAAGGGTTTGAAGGGGGCAAGTTCATCAAGTTCATGCGTGAGAAGGTCGGCGTGACTTACGCCGGAGGACAGGATCACCTTAAGGGCAGAATAATGCGTATATCCACCCTCGGCTACCACGACGTATTCGACACCATCATAGGCATAAGCGCCCTTGAGATGGGTCTGCGCAAATTCGGCGTGGATATAGAGCTCGGCAGCGGGGTGAAAGCCGCCGAAGCCGTTCTTGAAAACTACATCGGGAAATGATGATGAAAAAAAGCATGCTCGCTTCCGCCGTTACAAATATGGCTCCCCTGCGCTCCAAGAAGCTGAACGAGATAGAATCGGCTCTCAGGGATGTTCTCTCCTCCTACGGGTGCATTGAGATCTTCCTGCCCATATATGACTATTATGATATGCTCTCCTCCACCACGCAGGGGTTCAGTGATGAGAACATCATCCGCTTTATAGACCGCAACACGGGCAAGTCCCTTGTTCTGCGGCCGGACTTCACCCCGCAGGTGTGCAGATACGCCGCTAACTACATGAACAATTACCCGCTCCCCCTCCGCCTCGGCTACAGGGGCAGGGTGTTCAGAAACGTTAATATGGACAAGGGCATAAAGTCCGAGAAAACGCAGGTCGGGTGCGAGCTTTTCGGCCTTGAGGAGATGACGGGTGATATTGAGCTCCTTCTCATAGCGGAAAACGGCATAAAAGCCCTGAAACTCAACGGTCACAGGTACGTAATAGGCGATATGAAGTTTAACGCCGAGCTTCTGAAACTGGCGGGTGATTTCAAGGAGGAGTTCCTTAAGGCTCTTTCCGCCAAAAACCTCGACCGTATGAAGCAGATAATCGATTCATCCTCACTGGATGAAGCTGCTAAAAAGTTCCTTAAATCAATCCCGTTCGCTTACGGCGGAAAGGATGTGCTGAAAGAGCTCCGCACAACAGCACCCAACGGCGAAATAAAAGGGAGAATCGAATACATCGAAAGATTTTTCGATAAGCTCACCGAACTCGGCATAGCCGAAAAAGCTCTGGTGTTTGACGCATCAGAATGCAAAGGGTACGATTATTACACGGGGCTCACATTTGAAATCCTCCACGGAGGCATAGGCTCCAAGATCGGCACAGGCGGCAGGTACGACAACCTTGCCGGAAAATTCGGCTTCAACGTGCCCGCCTGCGGGATGGCATTCTACGTGGAAGAGATCATAAACGTTGACAAACCCACCGGGGTTAAGGTTTCCTTTGACTATATGGTCACCGGGAAGGATAATCAGGCTCAGGCGGAAAAACTGAGAGCTGCGGGGAAATCGGTTCTCTATGTGGAAAATAAAGAAAACAAAGATAAATTTCTTGAGTTTTACGAAATAGGACAAATCCTTTAATTGAGAGGTTGAAATGAGCTGTACTGTAGTTCTCGGCGCCCAGTGGGGCGATGAAGGGAAAGGTAAAATTGTCGATATTCTCACGGAGAAGGCGGATGTGGTTGCCCGCTATTCCGGCGGACACAACGCAGGCCACACAGTGGTGATCGGCGGCGTTAAATATGTCCTTCACCTTATCCCCTCAGGCATTATGCACGGAGAAAAAATTAACATCATCGGCAACGGTGTTGTGATAGATCCCAAGGCGCTCCTTGACGAAATGAACGACCTGAAAAGACAGGGCGTCACCTTCGGCAAAGGCTTTTACATAAGCAAAAGAGCCCATGTTATCTTCCCCTTTCACGGCATTATTGACCGCCTCAGGGAAGAGATCAAGGGGAGCAAAAAGATAGGCACAACAGGCAGGGGAATAGGCCCCACATACGCTGAAAAAGCCGCAAGAAACGGCATCCGCATCTGCGACCTTTTCGATAAAGAAGTCTTCCGCGAAAAGCTGGAGCAGAACGTTAAGGAGGCCAACTTCCTCCTTGAACAGAAATACAGCTCCGATAAGCTGGATGTGGACGCTATATATGAGGAGTACCTCGGCTATGCGGAGCAGATGCGCCCCTTTATAGCTGAAACGGAATACCTTATAAACGACCTGTACAACTCAGGCAAAAAAGTGATGATGGAAGGCGCTCAGGGCTCACTCCTTGACGTTGACTTCGGAACTTACCCCTTTGTCACCTCCAGCAGTTCCACTGCGGGCGGCGCATGCACAGGAACCGGACTCTCACCTGCAAAAATAAACAGGATAGTCGGCGTTCTCAAGGCATACACCACAAGAGTGGGCGGCGGCCCCTTCCCCACTGAGCTTTTCGATGAAGACGGCGAAAGACTCCGCAAAGTGGGCAACGAATACGGCGCAACCACAGGCAGACCCCGCAGATGCGGCTGGCAGGATCTTGTGGCAGTGAAATACGGCGTAATTGTAAACGGCATAACCCACATAGCCCTCACCAAGCTTGACGTGTTCACCGGAATGCCCAAGCTGAAAATTTGCGTCGGCTATAAAATAAACGGAGAAGTGACAACGGTCTTCCCGCCTGAAATCAAAAACCTTGAGACATGCGAACCTGTTTACGAAGTTTTTGACGGCTGGGATGAGGACATCTCCAAAATCCAGAACTATGATGAACTCCCCAAAAACGCTAAAACGTATCTGGACTTCATCAAAAACTTCCTCGGCATTAACTACTGCCTCGTATCAGTCGGTACGGACAGGAAGGAAACCATGCTTCTTGAGGACGTGTTTTAACCTCTCAAACCATTAATACAAAATGACAGGCCGCCCCCGAAACAGAGGGCGGCTTTTTTTTGCACAAATGCGGAAAGAACTTTCAACCCTTCACATTTTTTCTGATGACAGAAGCATAAGTTTGATGTAGATTAGTCCTTCAAGTTCAGTGTCTTCGGTGGTTTCAGAGAGTTCAGAAAATCATTCGAAAATAATTGAATTTTTTTAAAAAAAGTCGTTGACAAAGATTAGGGGATTTTGTTATAAACCAATTCCCGCTTGTGAGAAACGCACTTGCGAGCAGAGAGAGCCATTAGCTCAGTCGGTAGAGCAACTGCCTTTTAAGCAGTGGGTCGTTGGTTCAAGTCCAACATGGCTCATTATGTCCCTTTCGTCTAGCCCGGCCTAGGACACCGCCCTTTCACGGCGGCGACAGGGGTTCGAATCCCCTAAGGGACGCTTTAATAGATTATAATTCCCAGGGCGGTTAGCTCAGCTGGGAGAGCATCGGCCTTACAAGCCGAGGGTCGCAGGTTCGATCCCTGCACCGCCCACTCCACAAACCATGGGGGCGTAGTTCAGTTGGTTAGAACGCTGGCCTGTCACGCCAGAGGTCGAGGGTTCGAGCCCCTTCGTCCCCGCTTTAAAACCTAAGAAAGCCAACCACATATGTGGTTGGCTTTCTTTTTGGCACGTATTTGGCACATTTTACTATATAACTCCCTATCAGAAAAATGACAGCTAGCTCTAAGGATGGGGCGTTATGGCAATGAGAGTGATTTCGTTCTTATCAGGCCCATAATGCCAAAAAATCCGGTATACAGCCGGAGTATTGTTTTCCGCATAAGCTTCAAACACCTTGGAACCATCAGGCGCACTGATTGATGAATATTCATGAGTATTGAGAGACGGGTGTTTAGGATTGAGTTCAAGATACCCAAGCGTCTTTCTGACCGCCTTCAGCCTTTTGCTCAACCCTGAATCATTTAAAAGAATTTCATAGTCTGACTTTGCTTGCTCTGTAAATTTTAAGCTGAACAACATCAATCATCCTCTGAAAAGCCGGCGAAACTGCCAAGGTTATGCAATCTGCCGTTTGCGGAATCATCAAGTCCTTTCTTCACTTTTGAAAATGCTTCTTTATTTCGGTACAGCCATGCTTCCGCTGCCGGTATTTCTACGAAGGGTTCAAGAATAATCCTGTTCCTCTCATCTACAGTCACCTTTACGCTGCTGACACCATGCAGCAGACTTCCAAGAGCAATACGCCCCTTACTGTCAGGTTTAAGAGTTTTTATTGCTGCCATATTTCACCTCTGAACATAAAATAGTTCGGGTGGGAATATATATCAAGTGGGATTTACTACAGATTGCCTTAGTGGGATATTATTTACAAGGTGTACTGTTTATGCTCCCTGATGTATTTATCTAAAATAGGTATAATATCTACAACTCTTGACTCTGAAGTCTTTGTACTCTTGACATCCCCCCATTTTTCCCTTGCCAAGCAGTGCGTATAAACTAAAATACCCCTATGCTGTATGAAATAAACGAGTCCTACGGACGAATCAAAAACTATATCAAACATCTGCCCCTGTATTACTCCAACAATTTCTCTGAGATAACGGGAGCAGACATCTACTTTAAGCTGGAAAATCTCCAGCGTACCGGTTCATTCAAAATACGCGGCGCGCTCAACTGTATCCTGAAAAACATCGATAAGTGCAGAGAAGGCGTAATAGCCGCTTCTGCCGGAAACCATGCGCAGGGCGTGGCATTCAGTGCGAAAAGCCTTGGGCTTAAAGCTGTTATAGTAATGCCTGAGTTCACCCCGATGGTTAAGGTGAACAATACCTGCGGACACGGTGCGGAGGTTATTCTCCACGGCCGCTCGTTTGAGGATGCATACAAACATGCCGTCAGCCTTGCGCAGGAAAGAAAGCTCCGGTTTATCCACCCATTTGACGATGCAGACGTAATAGCCGGGCAGGGCACGGTTGCCTACGAAATACTCAATGAAAAGAGCGACATAGACCAGATAGTCGTACCTGTGGGCGGCGGCGGTCTGATTTCGGGAATCGCCGAATATGTCAAAAATACCCGTCCGGATATAAAAATCATCGGTGTTCAGGCGGAGGAGGCGGCCGGAATGGTCAGCAGCCTTTCCGAAGGGCGTGTGGTTAGCCTTGCCTCATCCTTGACATTCGCAGAAGGCATAGCGGTCAAAAAGGTGGGGGATCTCACCTTCCGCTGCTGTCAGAACTGTGTGGATGAGATGATAACAGTATCTGAAAACGAAATCGCCCTTGCGGTGCTGGAATACATAGAGAGAGCCAAACTTGTGGTGGAGGGAGCCGGTGCTGCGCCTCTGGCGGCGCTTCTGGCGGGCAAGCTTGATGTTGCGGGGAAAAAGACAGTGCTTGTGGTCTCCGGCGGCAATATTGACGTAACCACGATAAACCGCATAATAAGCCGCGGCATGACAGCCACCGGACGCTTCATGACAGTCTCCATAATCCTTCCTGATGTTCCCGGCGCGCTCACCGCGCTCTCAGGGGAGATAAGCCGCCTCAGCGCGAACATCCACGAAATAGTCCACATCCGCAACGACCACAACATCCCCCTCAGCCGCAGCAGGGTGAATATATCCCTCGAAACGCGCGGCTTTGAACACATTGAACAGATAATGGAACGCCTCGGCTCGCTTTATGAGGTTACAAGGCTGGTTTAGCATCTGAACCGCAATTCCGTACAAGACAAAACACCCGTTAAGGGATAAAATCTGAAGTTATGGAAAAGGCAGACGTACTGTTCACAAAAGCAGTAAGCCATTACGGCAGTATAGATATAATGAGTGCCCGGATGATAAACACTCATTTCTCGAAGCATTTTCACGAGGGCTTCGGAGTGGGTGTAGTCACCTCCGGTGCGCTCTCATTCAGCTACAGAGGGGAATGCCTGACTGCCGGAAAAGGGCTTGTGAATACGGTAAACCCTGATGAACCTCACGACGGCAGCCCTGCTCACGGCCGGGAATGGTCATACAGGATGCTTTATTTCAGCGAGCAGGTATTCAGAAACGCCTTTCAGGACATATCATCTCTAATAAAAACACCCTACATAATAAACGGAGTGATTGAGGACAGAGACCTTGCCTCAAAAATACTTTATTTCACGGAACTCTCAGCCGACCCGGTAAGCAGTGCGCTGGAGCTGGATTCTTCCCTGTGTATGCTTCTGGCATCCTTAATCGCCCATACGGATAAAAAACCCCATAGGATAATGAACTACCGTCTGGGCAGCAGGCTTCGCACAGTAAAAGAACTAATCAATGACCGTATATCAGAAAATTTAACCGGACAGGAACTGGCGGATGCGGCAGGGCTGAGCCTGTTTCATTTCATACGCTCATTCAAAGCGGACACCGGACTGACACCGCATGAATATTCCGCAATCAGAAAAGCACAGCATGCAAGAAGGCTCATCACGGAGGGGCTCACTCCGGCTCAGGCCGCAAGCGAAGCGGGGTATGCGGATCAAAGCCACATGATAAAAAGGTTCCGCCGCTTCTTCGGCATCACTCCTAAGTCATTTCAGCAACAGCGTACTATAAGTTTAGGGAAATAAACCGGATACTCCTCTTAAAGGAGAAGTGCCCGTGAAATATCATCTTTACCTTGCTTCGGCTATGTTTATTGTCGGCAGTTCGATCACAGCCGGCAGATTCATTGCAGTAAACACACCTGTAAACCTGTCTATGTTTCTCCGCTTTGCAGTGGGGAGCGCAGCCCTTTATCTTTTTATGCTCCTCAGAAAAGAGCGCCCCGCCAGCCTGTCTGCGGAAAATGTATTTCTGATTTGTCTGCAGGCTCTTCTGGGCTCAGTCTTATTCAATGTCTTTCTTCTCAGAGGGCTTAAGACTGTTTCTGCTGTTGCTTCGGGCATAATCTCCGGCTTTACGCCTGTTATGATTACAGTATTGGCCTTCGTTCTGCTCAGGGAGAAAGCGGACAAAATGAAAATCGCCGCCGCATGTACAGCAACGGCAGGGATAATAGTGGCTAATACAGAATCGGGAAGACTTGAGGCTGATTCAGCAGGGCTGCTCTTCGTCTTTGCGGCCGTGCTTTGCGAGTCCCTTTTCCTGATAATGCGGCGACTTATCAGAACAAATATTCCCACTGTTTCCCTGTCACTTTATCTGTCAATTGCAGGAATGTTTTTCTTCGCATTTCCCGCCGCAAAGGAAATAGCTCCGCTCACACTGAAAGAGTACGCAGTAATAGGGTATTACGGAATTTTCATTACTGCTGCCGCATATTTGCTCTGGCTGGAGGGGATAAAGCATGTTCAGGCATCCGCAGCGTCAGCATATACCGCTGTAATGCCTGTCAGCGCGGTATTAACAAGTGTTCTTTTTCTTGGGGAACCGCTCTTTTTCAGGCATCTCGCAGGTTTGGCTCTCGTGTCAGCCGCCATAATCCTGACAGGGAAAAAGCGATAAATACAAAAGCTGTCATCCTCCTTCCCTTTCCTTCGTTCATCATATAAACTGAATGCAAAACTCATTACGGTGCAGCATGGCGAAAAAGACAGTAACAATGGCGATAGCCTATGACTTTGACGGAACCCTCGCTCCGGGAAATATGCAGGAGTATGACTTTGTTCCGAAGGTGGGCATGACCACGGCTGATTTCTGGAAGGAAACCTCCGCGGAAACCGAAAAGCACAATGCAGACAGAATACTCATATACATGAAACAGATGCTGGACAAGGCACAGGCGGCGCGGGTTTCAGTCCGGAGGGAAGACTTTGTGACCTACGGCAGATCTGTACGCCTTTTTGCAGGGGTAACAGACTGGTTCCGGCGGATAAACGATTACGGCAAATCAAGAAACATCACTGTTGAGCATTACATAATCTCCTCCGGCATCAAGGAGATGATTGAGGGAACACCCATAGCGGGTGAATTTAAGGCGATATATGCCTCCTCCTTTGTTTACGACCATAACGGAGTCGCCGTCTGGCCTGCGCTGGCGGTGAATTACACCACGAAAACCCAGTTCCTCTTCCGCATAAACAAAGGCGTTCTGAACGTTTATGATGATCATAAGGTCAACGAATATCTGCCGCAGGATGAACGACCTGTCCCCTTTGAAAACATGGTCTTTGTGGGTGACGGAGAGACCGATATTCCCTGCTTCCGCCTCGTTAAGGAGCTGAACGGACACTCCATAGCTGTCTTCCCTCCCAAGAAAAAGGGAGCCAAAACCAAAACGGACAAGCTTATAGCGGAGGGGAGGGTTAACTTTGCCTGCGCGGCGGACTACTCCGAAGGCTCAGCCATTGAAGGAGCGATCAAGGCTGTGATTGATAAAATAGCTGCTGACTCCGCCCTGAAAACACTGGGAAAAATACCGTGAAATGCATATGCCGCAGTGCTAGACTTTGTCATGGAGATTTATCATGAACGGAAAAATTAATTCAGGTGCGTTAATCCTCGGTATATTCATTATGCTGGGGCTCGGCATACTCGGCTGGCAGCTTGCCACGGCCGCGATAAAATACAAATCGTTCGAAAGAACAGTCAATGTAAAAGGGCTTTCCGAACGGGAATACCCTGCTGACATAGTTATATGGCCTATACAGTTCAGCATGGCAGATAACAGCATACCCGCCCTTTATGCAGGTCTTGAAAAAAATGTGGATATGATACGCAGTTTCCTCATCTCAAACGGGCTTGAGGAAAGCGAAATCAGCGTGTCAGTGCCGACAATAAATGACGCATACGCAAACCTCTATGGCGGAGGGGACAGACCGGAATTCCGCTATGCTTCCCGTCAGGCGGTTACTGTTTATTCATCAAAGGTAGACAAAGTGCGTGAAATAATGACCAAAACAGCCGACCTCGGTAAAGAGGGTCTGGTTCTCACCGGGAATAATTATGACTCGCAGATAGAATACATATTCACCCGCCTCAACGAAGTTAAGCCGCAGATGATAGAGGAAGCCACCAAGGCAGCCCGTGAAGTAGCCCAGAAATTCGCCGAGGATTCGGGCAGCAGACTGGGCAAAATCAAAAACGCTTCTCAGGGTCAGTTCAGCATAAGCGCCCGCGACAACAACAACCCGCATATAAAAAGCGTCCGTGTCGTCTCCACAGTGGAGTATTACCTCTCGGACTAATCCGCATACCCCTGAGCAAGCCTCAGCGCGGCATAAAATGATACAGGAAACAGAGGCCCGTGGGAAAGCTGCGGGTACTCTCTGTACTGTACAGAAATACCTTTTAATGATGCAAAATGGTAAGCCGCCGTCTTTGCCGCATCCGCAGGAACAGAACTCACTGCCCTGACTCTCGCTTCGTATGCTTCGCGCTTTTCACTGTCAAACTGCCTTGCCCTGCTCTCCTGCCCGCTCTTCATCATAAGGAGTGACGCGCCCGTAAACTCATGCCTGGATGAGGCAAAGACCGCAGAAGCCTCAAGCATGGCTCCGCTGTTCCACCAGAGCGAAGGGTCGGCGGATGCGTATGACTGAAAGCTGTCCGGAGACGAGGTAAGCACATAAAGCACAAACAGACCTCCGTATGAATGCCCCCAAAGTGTCTGCCCGGATTTATTCAGAGGCGCGAGTTTCTCCGCTGCGGGCTTAACTCTGTTCTCTATAAATCTCAGAAACTGTTCCGCACCGCCGTTTTTCCGTCCGGGATTGAGTGCATCAGGAAAGGGCTCTCCATCTCCGCGGGGCGGAGTATAGTCATATGCTCTGGAATCCACCTCAAACCGATCCTCGGTTTCATAACCGATAAAGACCGTCACAGGCGCACCCTCTTTTATGAGCCTCTTCTGAATATCAGCACTGAAATCCGCATAAGCAGCATTACCGTCAAGGGCATACAGAACAGGATACCCCCCATCAGGCACAGGGGAGGAGGGGACACCCACTATTACACGGTAATTTCTTTCTCCGTCCGCGGAGATGAATTTAAGAGTCTCAAAGCTGTAGGGAGCAGGCTCAGCAAAAGCGGAAAAAGCAAACAGGAGCAGAGCCGGAAAAGCATATCTGAACATAGGGAAACCTCGCAGAAGATCCTCTGATATGCCTCATGGCGGGATTCGGAAAGTTTCATCTATTATACTTAATTGGAAAGATTAAACAATTTCAAAAGAACTGCCGGAGCGGAAATAAGCCGCCCCGGCAGATGTACTTGGATAAATCATCTTGCGGATGTACTGTCAAGGAGGAACATGACAGTCTCTATCCCCCCTAGTTTTTCGGTTTAAAGAAAATTGAGGGTACTGTGTCTCCGGAGGTAAGAGTATTACCGTTGGAGTCTTTAGTTGAGTCGGGCATACCTACAGCAGTTCTCTGTGCTGTGGGATATTTCGCGCTGATCTCTTCAACTGTGCCGAAGTCAAGGGCTCTCTGAGGGCAGGCTGCAACACATGAAGGCGCAAGGCCGTCATCAAGCCTGTCCCAGCAGAAGGTACATTTCTGTACAGGGTGTTTAACCGCCCAGCTTGCCTTCTTAACAGGTTCGGATTTATCATCGCCGAACTGAGGAGCACCGTAGGGGCATGCAACTGCGCAGGAACGGATGTTCTGGCATTTGTCACGGTCTACTATTACTATGCCGTCCTCTTTTCTTTTATAAATCGCTCCCACGGGGCAGGCTGCCGTGCATGCAGGGTTTGCGCAGTGGTTGCAGGAAAGTACAAGGTTGAAAACCTTAACATCAGGGAAAGCACCGCTTTCCTTAACATTCAGTTTTCTCCAGCTTGCCTTGCCGGGTTTAACGTCATTCCAGTCTTTGCATGCTACAACGCAGGCGTGGCAGCCCATGCATCTGTTCTGGTCAAAGTAAAATGCCATCTGTTTAGCCATGGTTTAATCCTCCCTACGCCTTTTCGATTTTGACACGAGTGTCATTTGCAGAAGTCATGCCTTTGCATATTCTGGACGGTCTTGCAGTAACAACTGTGTTTGCGCAGCCGCCGACATCTATTCCGGATGAGTTTTTCTTAAACCATGCACCCTGACCGATATATGCAATCTTTTCCGGAACTCTCTGAGTAACAACAGCAGAAACATACATTTTGCCTCTGTCGTTGCTCACAAGGAGTCTGTCACCGTGCATAATGCCTTTCTTCACAGCATCAGCAGGGTTAATCCAAAGGGGTTCATATACGTTGTCATCCCACACGCCGTCTGTCCATGCACGTTCCGGATCAAGGAAAGCTGCGTTGCCCTCCGCATCCTGTTTATAGCATTCGTTCAAATACGCGATGTTGTTCAGTGTGGAGTGAGACCTGTACATAAGGTGCCATGTGTGAAGTGTAAAATCGTAGCCTTTGGCATTCAGACCGAGAGGATCATCATGAGCAAGCTCATTTGAAGGTTCCACAGTATCAACCGCATGTCTGCCTTCCACAAGGGGTATATACATGGGAATGGGATAAACAAATCGCCTTGCATCACTGCTTCCGTGACCTGCAGTGTAAATTTCACCTGTGCCGTAAAGTGTATCCTGACCGCCGGGATCTGTTGTAACGCTGTCAATGTTATTGTGGTGTCTTGCTTCGTAGTCCTCAATCATGTTTCCGCAATATGCTTCGAATTTACCTGAAGCGGTAGCGACAGGGTTCGCGTTCGGGTCAGTTCTGAAAGCAGAGAAACTGATCTTGTAGTTTGATGAGTTGACCTGTTCTTGAAGTGTTGCGATCCCCTGTTCAACCCATTCGTCATAGGTCATGCCATATGTTGCGGTAAGGTTGGCAGCTTCCCAGCCGGCTTTTATCCTTGCTTCCATGCCTTCCTGGCCTTCGGGATAACCGTCGAGATACTGCGTCTTCACACCAAGTTTGTCGGCTATTCCGGCAATGATAGAGTACTCGTCCATAACTTCACCGGGAATGTTATGAACCTTGTTAACACGAAGAACGCCGTCACTGGTACTCAGCGCTCCGGGCTTTTCTCCCTGCATTGTAGCAGGCAGAATGTAATCTGAAATCAAGGCGGTTGCTGTCATAAAGTTTTCCATGTTGACAATCATTTCGCACTTGGTTTTGTCAGTAAATATTTCCCAGTTGTAATTAACATCACCGGACTGGTTAACCATAATATTGCCGCCGGGGTTGAAAATTATTTTACCGAAACCTTCATGAATTGCCTTAACCTGTCCGTCGTTCCATTTGGATTTCCCTGTTCCGGCATTGTCGACAGCATCAGGAATCACAAACACAGGCATGTTATATCTCTGAGAAGTGGGCAGCCACGCTGTTGATGTAACTTTAGAGAGATCGTAAAGATCTGTCAGAGAAACTCCGTTAGAGTTGCTCAAAAGCTGGCTGGGAACGGCTGCGGATGTGTTATTCACGGGCATGCCCAGACCTCTGCCTGTTGCACCGAAGTTCTTTGTCACCACAGAAAGTACACGGGTAATCCATACCGCCTGTTCTGATTCCGTATGCCTCTGGTATCCTCCGATGATGAATGTGTTTACATAGTCATTCAGGTACATTTCAGCAAGCTCACGTATTTTTGCTGCGGGAATACCTGTTATTTTCTCCGCCCATTCGGGGGTTTTGGCTCTCTGTCCCCATATGCTTACGGTTTTGCCGTAAAGCTCGTCAGTGGAGTTGACTTCATAGCCGATAGTATCTGGATAGATTGATGTTGCACTGTTAAGTCCTGCAACAACAAGATCATTTTCATCTCCCATTATGAAGGCAGAAAGTGAACCGCCAGCGGGAACGTTGTAAGCAGCATTCGCCACACGACCCGTAACAAATGAGTTGCCCGTGTCAAAGAAACCGTAAAGATGATCTCTGATAAATGTTATATCCAGCGAGCCTAAATGGTTTTTAAGCAGGTGATAAAGCATAGCAAGAACAAGAGCCGCATCTGTACCGGGCATTATATTCACGTAGTCATCAGCCATTACAGCAGCAGATTTTGAAACGCGGGGGTCAATAACTGTGCAGGGGATGCCTGCATCTTTTATCTGGGTAAAGTAATAGCCCGCGTTGGTAAAGTTGATCATTTCATGGGGATTAGCAGACCAGAGAACAATCCTGTCAGATCTGAGAGCATCCTGAATCGCATTACCCTGCGGAGTGCCCTGTGATTTGCCCTCAACCATTGAAGCTACATGAAGCAGAGCCGGATAGCTGTATGTTCCGTAATACCATGTGTAGCCGCCGAGAATGTTCAGAAGCCTGTGAAGAGAGTTTCTCGCCCAGCCTGTCTGGTCTCCGGAAGAATAGATCGAATGTATGCCTTTTGAACCGTATCTCCCAATAACATTCTGCATTTTAGCTGCGATTTCAGTGAAAGCCTGTTCCCATGAGATTCTCACGAAGCCGTTGATGTCGCCCCTTTCACCTGTCTGTTTCAGAGGGTAAAGGATACGGTCATTACGGTAGAACCACTGCTTACGTGAACGGCAGCGTACGCATGAACGGTATTCGGGGGTATCTCCGGCGCTGATAGCCTTGTCGCCTCTTTCGTCAGTGGTGATTCTTTTTACTACTCCGTCTTTAACGTAGTATTTGCTCACGCAGCGGCCGCCGCAGTTGTGGGGAGTTCCGCCCATGATTGTGGTTTCAGTAATGGAAGGAGGTGTCGGACGATTATCCTCATCCTCTTCCATATAAGTTTTGCCGCCGCTTCCTGAACCGCCGCAGCCGT
>NZ_JAJAPB010000014.1 GCF_026226615.1 Geovibrio ferrireducens | reverse complement strand
TAACCAGAGCAGCAAGCAGTTTAACTGCGCAGGCTGCGAGTGAAGAAAAACTGCAAGGATGCAGGTTTTTCTGAACAATATAAATTAAGACGGGATGTTCAGTTTGATGTTGTTGCAAACAGTCCCAAGGATGGGACTGCGCCGTGCGGAGCGAAGCCGAACTGAGTTCGGCGCGAGCGTGTACATCAAACTGACAGGATGTTCAGTTTGATGTTGTTAAATAAGACGGGAAGCCCGGAGGCTTCCCGTTTACGTATTATAGGTTTTGCGTGAAGGATTGCAGTAATTATTTTTTAATTCCAGCAGCGGCTTCCAGCATGTCAGTAGTGACAGATTTCGGACGCTCGATCGGGTAGCCGAGGGCTCTGTCCCAAGTGATGTTTGCAAGAACGCCGATGGCTCTGCCCACACCGAAGAGAACTGTGTAGAAATCGTACTCTCTGAGGCCGTAGAACCACTGGATAACGCCGGACTGTGCATCCACGTTGGGCCATGGGTTTTTAGCTTTTCCGTGTTCCATAAGGATGTCGGGAGCAACATCGTAAATCATTGCCACAACTTTGAAGAGTTCATCTTCGGGAAGGTATTTCTGGCAGTATTCACGCTGAGAAGTGTATCTGGGGTCGGTTTTTCTGAGAACGGCGTGGCCGTAACCGGGGATAACCTGACCGCTGTTGAGCGTATCCCAGAGGAATTTTTTAAGATCTTCTTTAGTGGGCACTTTTCCGCCGAGTTTAGCGTAAACATCCTGAATCCAGCCGAGAACTTCCTGATTTGCAAGACCGTGAAGGGGGCCTGCAAGACCGTTGAGACCTGCGGAAAGTGAGTAGAAAGCATCGCTGAGAGCGGAAGCCACAAGGTGGGTAGTGTGAGCGGAAACGTTTCCTGACTCATGGTCTGAGTGGAGGATGAAGTACATTCTTGCAACATCATCGTAAGGATTGTCGATTCCCATCATGTGTGCAAAGTTGCCGCCGAAGTCAAGGCTTCTGTCGGATGCGATGGGAGTGTCGCCTTTATATTTCATTCTGTAGATGTAGGCTGCTATTTCGGGAAGTTTAGCGAGAAGATCGCATGAATCTTCATACATGGGTTCCCACGCAGTCATTTTGTTGAAGCCTTCTGCGTAGAATTTTGCGAATTTTGATTCACGCTGCATAGCAAGAACAGCCGCAGAAAGCATAGTCATGGGGTGAGTGTCTCTGGGCATTGCTCTGAGAATATCTATAACATACTGGGGAACCTGAGCTCTTTTCTTGAAGTCTTCAACTACTTCTTCGGCCTGAGCCTTAGTGGGTATTTCGCCTGTGAGAAGGAAATACCAGAAGCCTTCAACGTAAGGATAATCCTTTCCGTTGGGTTTCGGGAGTTTTTCCATTACTTCGGGGATGGTAAGTCCGCGGAAGCGTATTCCTTCCACCGGGTCAAGATATGAAATGTCGGTAACAAGGCACTTAACGCTTCTTGCACCGCCGATAGCCTGTCCTATTGTAACTTCACCTATTTTAACGTCGCCGAACTCTTTTGTGAGTCTGGCCGTTCTGGGGCGATGTTCCTCAATTTTCTTCTTAAGAACGTCCTTAAGTCCCATTAGTATGCCTCCTTGTTATTATAATAATCTTCAATTTTATACCGCTGTTTATTTTCTATCACTAAGACCATTCAATGTCAATAGGGAAATTGTATACAATGTACATTAAAAAATCAGGTAAACAGCCATAATAAAATAGTTGTTTTAAGTGTTTAAAGCCTTTTGTATCAGGGTTTAGAAGGGGTTAAATCTGCTCTTGATCCCGCATGAGCCTGTCAGGGCTAAATTATCTTTAGTTCAATTACCAGAAATAAACAGAGATTTGATAAGGGGGAATAAAAGAGGATTATCGGTATAGTTTATAGATGTGCCGCAGAAGCCTTGCGGACGGCTTTCCGAGATCGGGTTTTAAAGATGATTTCTATTTCACAGGCTTGAATAATTTTGAAAGTGCTGATAAAAATAGATTTCGTCTGCTATAAAGAGGGGGAGTTTTTGACAGGTTTTATTTTTATAGTGTTCAGCGCTTTGTGTCATTCCCTCTGGAACGTTCTCCTCAAACGCTCCTCTGATAAGTACGCCTTTAATTTTTTCATGCATTTTGTTAACCTGATTTTTTTCACCGCTCTTTTCCCCGTTTTCTTCCGGGAGCATATGCATTTTGATAAAACAGCAGTTATATACGGGCTGATAGGCGGAACCTTCTTTACTTTGTATCATCTTTTTTTATCAACAGCTTACCGTTACAGCGACGTATCTTCTATTTACCCGATAACCACATCCTCACCGTTTTTTATACTTATCTGGGCTACTCTTTTTCTGGGTGAAAAGCTGACTTTTTACGGAGTAACAGGAATCATTATCACTGTTTTGGGCGGGATAATGCTTAACGGAACGAAAGGTTCGCGTCTTAAGCCGACAAAAGGAACGGTGTTTGCCCTGCTGGCCGCCTTCTCTTACTCCTTCGGAGCGCTGGCGGACAAAGGCGGGGTGAGCGGCGGAAACATGATTTTCTACACCTACTGCCTTTGCTTTTTCATGACCGCTTATCTGGCTGTTTATTCGCTGAGGCACAGGCCGTTCCGCAAGGAGTTTGTAAAGGCGGAGAAAAAATATTTTATCACCGCAGGGGTGATAGTGTTTCTGTCTTTTACATCCTACAGATACGGGCTGACCTTTATGGAGGTTTCGTATGCGGCTGCTCTCAGACAGGTAAATGCCGTTTTTGCGCTTGTTATAGGGGTCATGGTTTTCAAAGAGGCATTTTCCCTCAGTAAGCTCACCGGAACCATGATTATTGTGCTGGGTGTTATTCTGATCAGATTTGGCATGTGATTTGATACTAATACATTCAGGTAGTGGAACAACCACGCTCACTGAGAAGGATCTCGCAAGGGCCGGCGTAACAGCCGGCTTCCTTGATCTTGGGATGTGATTTTATAAAAGTCTTATCTGACAGAGATTTTCAATAAGCTTTCCCGCCGCTTAGTTCATCTGATTTCAGGCAGTGAACCATGAAACTCTAAACGCTTGATCAGGAAAAATTTTCTGATCGGTGCGATCATTTCCGATCGGAATTTTATGCCTGATCAAAGATTTTTTATGAATCCGTTTATGAAGGTATGGTCGGTGAGGCCGAGAATTTCTCTCTGGGCTTTGTAATCATTTACTGCTTTAGTTTTGGCGTTTTTGATCAGCTCTATTTTTTCTGCGGATTTGGTAAATTTCTCTTTCAGGCGTTCCAGCACGCAGCCGAGCTGTCTGCGCTTTTTGCGTTTGAGGTTAAGGGTAAGGTCATGCTCCACACGCTCTATCATGTGTCCGAGGCGTGTGTGAAACCTCTCCTCGCTGCCCAGCATCTCACAGGCAATTTCAACCTTTCTGCCCAGTCTGCAAAGGGTGTCTGACTTCATTTCGGCAATATCGTGTTCAAAACAATCCATTCCGCCCATGGCGGAAATATAC
Source organism: Geovibrio ferrireducens (assembly GCF_026226615.1). Lineage (NCBI taxonomy): Bacteria > Pseudomonadati > Deferribacterota > Deferribacteres > Deferribacterales > Geovibrionaceae > Geovibrio > Geovibrio ferrireducens. The sequence goes on along the minus strand of NZ_JAJAPB010000014.1, from coordinate 67,899 downwards.
AATGTCCATATCTTAATTAGAAGCGAAATATGTTGCGTTTTCGTGTTTATGGTATTAATTTTCCAACTCGGTAAGAAGACCGGGCAGTCGCCGGTGCGCATATGCGCGCGGGAGGAAAGTCCGGACACCGCAGGGCAGGACGGTCGGTAACGCCGACGTGCAGTGATGCAGGGAAAGTGCCGCAGAAAACAGACCGCCCGGCTGAAAAGACGGGTAAGGGTGAAACGGCGGTGTAAGAGACCACCGCTCTGCCGGGTGACCGGCGGAGGCACGGTAAACCCCGTCCGGTGCAAGGTTAAATAGGTGAGCATCTAAGGGCTGCCCGCCCGCGCTCACGGGTGAACCGCTTGAGCCTGAGAGCAATCTCAGGCCTAGATTAATGACTGCCTCAGCCTTCCGGCTCAGACAGAATCCGGCTTACAGGTCTTCTTATTTTATAACACCAAACTGCACATCCTGTCAGTTTGGTGTACACGCTCGCGGTTTGCAAAGCAAACCTTCGCTTCGCACGGCGCAGTTCCATCCATGGAACTCTATGCGTTATCTATAATACAGCTGCACATCGCTCACGTTAATGAAAGTGAAGCTGAGACCCGCGGATACTTTTTTACGGGTTCCTGATTCAGGCTTGGTAAAAAATTATCCCGACCCTGTTTATATGTTCTTTGAGCTCTTCGCTTGAAATATCCTTGTATATCGACAGATCAACCGAATAAGGAAGGAGCAGATCGTCGATTTTGTGTTCGATTTTTTGCAGGATCTCCAGATTCAGCTCTGTGCCGAAGAGAGCGAGATCAATATCTGAGCCTGTTTTGTAGTTCCCTTTTGCCCGTGAACCATACAGCACAGCTTTTAATATCTGGGGAAACCCGGCGAAAACATCCCGGATTTCCTGAATAGCTTCCTCGCTCAGTCCGTATTTCATTTATTTTCGCTCTCTTTTATTGAGTTCAGCTTATCCATCAGCTTGAGGAATTGATCAAAATAGCTGTTCAGAACAAAGGTCACTATCTCTTCTGTTGTTTTCTCGTTGTATGTGTGTGAGGTCAGATTCCGGCTTGAAATCATGCTCATCCATGCTTCGCCGTTATCAATTATGCCAAGCCTGAACGCTTCTCTTGTTACATCTTTAGAGCCATATAAGTCGCTTTTGCCTCTGTTCTCTAAAAAATCTTTTAAAACCTTCCACGCAAGTTCGTGTGTATATTCAAAAGCCTGTATCAGACCCTGTTTTTCAAGCTTGGAAAGCTCCCTCGTTCTGCTCAGGTTCACAGCATCTGTAAGCTGTTCCAGTGCCTTGGTATAATTTGAGAAACGCTGCTGCCACCGAATGTCAATAGTCATTAAGATTCTCCACAGTATTTTTCATAATGTACCATAACATATCATGATCAGGCAGTCATTGGGGAATCTCAGAAGCGCTCAAGAAACTCCGCGAGAGAACCGGTATCCCTCACGCAGTGATCCGCTATCTCTCTCAGCTTTTTGTTCCCGCCGATGCATACGGAATTTCCTGCGGTTCTGAACATTTCAAAATCGTTCTCTCCGTCTCCGAAAACCCATGTCTCGTCAGCCGAAAACCCTGTCATTTCCAGAAGGGTTTTAAGCCCTTCGCCTTTATTAATATGAGACGGAGTGAAATCCATGCAGTCACTGTGGTAATAAGCGCTGATGTAATCCGATTCAAACTGAGAAGCAAATGCATGGAGGAGTCCTATGTCCTCCTCTCTGACAGGGTAAAAGGTTACGTTAAGATGATTTAGCTGGGTCCATATCCGTCCGTTGAATTCCTTTCTGTACGCAGACTTTATAAGTTCAATGCTGTTTTCGCGCCCTTCGGGTATGCTGGCCAGACGAAAGCCGGACGGAGGGAAACAGGCATCAAGGCTTACTGCGCCGCCGTTTTCGCCTATGACTGCTGCGGAGGTGATCCCAAGCTGCCTGCACAGACCTGTGATGTAGGTGAACGGTTTGCCGGAGGCGATGGCTGTTTTATGTTTCATCGAAAGCCGCTTCAGCTGTGAGGCAAGACCATCGGGAACTGCTTTTCCGACTTCGCATATGGTTCCGTCAATATCAAATACAAAAAGCATTTTTTTCATAAAGCATATTATTACACAAAGTTAAGCTGCGGTAAAGTGTAGTGATCTTTATAAGTGCCTGAATTCAAAGATTTAACGCATTTCTGACATGGATTGTTTTTTGTATACAACGTTCTGTTTGACGAAAATGAAAAAATAGTTTAGATTGAATACAGTATACAGAATACAGAATATTAACGCAAGTAAATAAATTGTTTAAAATGTTAATAGTGTTCTGGTTTGTTTTATGTGAGCAAATGCTGATTTCTTTAAATAAAACGGCAAAAGATGGTTAGGGAGCCGGTTTTTGAAGCAGGAAAACGTATTGGAAAGCAAACCCCTGAGAGAGAAAATCGCCGATAAGATACGGGCGGACATAATAAAAGGCGTTCACGCCGACGGCGAAAGGCTTGTTGAACCCAAGCTGGCGAAAAGTCTGGGAATCAGCCGGACTCCTATCAGGGAAGCACTGAGACAGCTTGAGACGGAAGGCTTCATAGAGATTGTCCCCCGTAAAGGCGCTGTGGTTAAGGCTCTTACTATAAAAGATATAGATGATCTGTACGCAGTGAAGGCAAGCCTTGAGGGACTGGCGGCCAGACAGGCCACGGCAAACCTCACCGAAAAGGATGTTGAACGCCTTCGTAAAATAAACGAAAAATTCCGTGATATTGCATATGAGAACCCAAATGTTATGGACGAGTACCTTAAGTATAATGTGGACTTCCATAATGTCTTTATAACCGCTTCGGACAACAAGAAAATTCTCGAAATTCTCGATAGTCTGGCAAAAAACTTCCAGAGGCTGAAAACAGTTCTCGTCTCAAACCGTGAGCGTGCAAAGCATGCCGTGGCCGAGCATCAGGAGATTATAGAGGCTTTCGCCTCAGGCGATCCCGATCTGGTTGAGAAAAAGGTGCGCTGGCATATCCAGAACGCATGGGAATATCTGAAGCACAACATCAGGAAATAAATCAATAAGCGCCCGGACAAACCCTTTCGGGCGGCGGATGCAGAGGTTCAGTGATGGGAGTCAGGGATATTAACATCGACAATACCCCATTAAGCGAAAGAATAGCGGAAACAATAAGAACAAACATCCTCAAAGGTGTTATAAAAGCCGGAGAAAGGCTGGTTGAACCGAAGCTCTCCGAACAGCTTGGCATAAGCCGCACACCTATCAGGGAAGCTCTGCGCCATCTGGAAACCGAAGGATTCATCGAAATCATACCCCGCAGGGGAGCTGTGGTTACGGAGATAACGGATCAGGATGTGGACGAGATCTTCGTTATAAAAATCAGGCTTGAAGCTCTGGCCGCAAGGCTTTCCACCGAGAGGCTCACCAAAGAGGATATAGACAAAATGAAGGATCTCGCAGCCAAGGTGCGTGAAGGTTCTTCCAAAGTCGGCCATATGGTGAACTGGAACTCGGAGTTTCATGATATTTTCATAAAAAACTGCGGCAATGAGCGCCTTATAAAAATTCTTGCCGGTCTCCAGCAGCAGTTCAAGCGCGCCACCGTCTTCTCCTTCTCCGAAACCGGAAGGACTCAGGAGGTCGCCAGAGAGCACCAGAGCATTATCGAGGCTCTGGAACTGAGAGACAAAGACAAAGTGGAGAAGCTTGTGGAAACCCACATCCGCAACGGGTGGGAATTCATAAAATCGAGACTCTGAAAAATTCTGAAGGAAGCGGAGCCCTTCCGCTTCCGTTGTTATCAATGGTGCATATCTTCCGTTTCAGTCTGTAACATTTTTTCTCTTGATCAATTCATTAGTTGTCAATAAAATGTTAAATATACCAGCGCGATTTACCATCCAACGAACGGGAGCAGCCGCAAATGCCATATTCTGAGACTGCCGGTGTATTGAAACTTAACGATTCCCTGAAAATAGGAACAGGGGCGGAGCGCGCCTGTTATCTTCATCCGCTCGATCCGGATCTCTGCATTAAGATCAGGTATGTGAACAGGACAAACAAGCTGCCGCAGAACGAGGCTGATTATGCATATTACAGCTTCCTCGAAAAAAGAAATATAGACTGGGATCACATAGCCAAATGCCGAGGCTGGGTAAAAACAAATCTGGGGGACGGGCTTGTTTTTGAACTGGTGAGAGGACTTGACGGCGTACCCTGCAAATCTCTGGGAACTCTTGTTTCCGAAGGAGCGCCTCTTTATCCTTTTCTCGGTGAGCTGGACTATCTTTATAAATATCTTCTGAAATTTAATATTCTGCCTGCTGATCTCAGACTGGACAACATCATGCTTAACCCCGATATTCAGGGGGAGTGCAGGCTTGTTATTGTGGACGGTCTGGGTAACCGAAACTTTTTCTCATGGGCGACAAACAGAATAAACTCCTTCGGCAGGTTGAGAATCAGCAAAAAGTACAACAGATTTCTGTTTAAAGCCAGACGTGACGGACTTCTCCCTGAGCATGTTCTGATCCCCGAAATTATTTTCTGACAAGGCTCCTTGCTGTAGATTTATAATCCTTAATATCCTCAAGTTTTCCAATGACAATACGGCACAAGTTTGCTATAACGGCTTAAAATTTCTGCCTCCCCGTTTATTTTCTGCGGGGAGGCTGTTTTCACCTCAGAAAATATCACCATATTCATAAATGAGCGGGGTTGTTTTATGAAAGCACAAGTATTTGTAAAGTTTAAGAACGGGGTTCTCGATCCTCAGGGACAGACGATCCTCGGTGCTGTAAACCGTATGGGACACGGCTTTGTGAAGGATGTTAAGGTAGGGAAGTTTTTCGAAATCGAAATTGAAAAATGCGAAAATCCTGAGGAAAAGCTCAAAGAAATAGCCGACAAGGTTCTTGCCAACCCTATCATCGAAGAATTCAGAATAGAAATACCCGGAGAGAAATAATGAAAGCTGGAGTTGTTGTTTTTCCGGGCTCCAACTGCGATCACGACTGCTATCACATTTTAAAGCATGTTCTCGGTATGGACACGGTTTTCCTCTGGCATAAGGATGCCGACCTCAAGGGCGCTGATCTCGTTGTTCTCCCCGGCGGTTTCTCATACGGCGATTATCTCCGCTGCGGCGCAATCGCCAAACATTCCCCCATTATGCAGGAAGTCAGCGAGTTTGCTGATAAGGGCGGCCATGTTCTGGGCATATGCAACGGCTTTCAGGTGCTCACAGAGTCCGGCCTGCTGCCCGGCGCTCTCCTTCGCAATACTGAGCTTAAGTTCATCTGCAAATATGTAAACCTCCGTGTGGATAACGCCGGCACAGCCTTCACCAGCAGATACGCCGACGGTGAGATAGTGCGCATACCCATAGCCCACGCGGAAGGAAACTATTTCGCCTCGGAAGAGGTTATAAAAGAGCTTGAGGAGAACAATCAGGTTGTTTTCCGCTACTGTGACGAATACGGCGAAACCTCCGAAGGCTCCAACCCCAACGGCAGCATAAACGGCATAGCCGGAATAATAAACAAAGGCGGAAACGTTCTCGGCATGATGCCGCACCCCGAAAGATGCGCGGAGGAAATCATGCAGACCAAGGACGGCTTCCACATTTTCGAATCTCTCCGTAAAGTTGTAAAAGGTGTTCTATGAGCATGTACGATACATTCAAATACCCTGAGGTGACCGCAGAGGCTGCCAGAGGGATGGGGCTCAAGCCGGAGGAGTTCGACCACGCCAGGAAAATCATCGGCAGAACCCCCAACTATATAGAGCTCGGCATATTTTCCGCCATGTGGAGCGAGCACTGCAGCTACAAAAGCAGCCGTGTGCACCTCGCCAAGCTCCCCACTGAGGCTGCGTGGGTTGTGCAGGGGCCGGGGGAGAACGCCGGGATAATCGAAGTTGACGGTGATATATGCGCCTGCTTCAAGGTGGAGAGCCACAACCACCCCTCATACATAGAGCCTTTTCAAGGCGCTGCCACAGGTGTGGGCGGAATCATGCGGGATGTCTTTACCATGGGTGCAAGACCCGTCGCCGCTATGAACTCGCTGCGCTTCGGCAAAATAGACAATGAAAAAACAAGATCGATCTTTGAAGGCGTTGTTGCCGGAATTTCATTCTACGGCAACTGCTTCGGCGTTCCTACTGTGGGCGGCGAGGTCTTCTTCAATGACTGCTACGCCGGAAACCCTCTGGTGAACGCATTCAGCTTAGGTCTTGTGAATAAAGATAAAATCTTCCTCGCCAAAGCGGAAGGGGAAGGAAACCCCGTAATATATGTCGGTGCGAAAACCGGCAGAGACGGAATCCACGGCGCAACAATGGCCAGTGAGGAGTTCTCCGCCGAGAGCGAATCCAAACGCCCCAATGTGCAGATAGGCGACCCGTTTAAGGAGAAACTTCTCCTTGAGGCTTGCCTTGAGCTCATGAAGGAGGACTGGGTTGTGGGGATTCAGGATATGGGCGCAGCGGGACTCACCAGCTCATCTTTTGAGATGGGCGCTCAGTCCGGCGTTGTGCTTGATCTGGACAGGGTTCCCACCCGTGAGAAGGGGATGACCCCGTATGAGATAATGCTTTCCGAATCACAGGAAAGGATGCTCATGGTCGTGCGCAAAGGCTGCGAAGATAAGGTTAAGGCAATTTTCGATAAATGGGATCTGGACGCCGAGGTCATAGGGCACGTGGCGACAGACGGATATGTCCGCCTCCGCTGGCAGGGAGAGGAAGTTGCGGCTCTTCCCGCTGCTCCGCTCTCCAAAGAGGCTCCCAAATATAACAGACCATACGCCAGAGGCGCATACATGGACGAGCTTAACAGTCCGGTTGAGGTGAAGGAGCCTGACCACCTTAAGGGTGTTCTGCTTAAGCTTCTTGCCGCTCCGAACATAGCCTCCAAGAAATGGGTTTACACACAGTATGACCATATGGTGAGGATCGGAACCACGGTTCTTCCCGGCTCTGACGCATCTGTGATACGTGTGCCTGAATCAAAGAAAGGCATAGCCCTTTCTGCGGACTGCAACAGTCGCTTCTGCCGTCTTGACCCCAGAACCGGGGGAATGGCAGCCATAGCGGAATCAGCCAGAAACGTTGCTGTCAGCGGCGCTCGCCCCAGAGCGTTCACCAACTGCCTTAACTTCGGCAACCCGGAAAAACCTGACATCATGTGGCAGTTCGTGGAAGCTGTTGAGGGTATGGCAGAAGCCGGAAAAGCCCTTGAAACGCCTGTGGTGAGCGGAAACGTGAGCCTCTATAACGAAACGGAAGGCAAAGGGGTTTACCCCACGCCCACCATAGTGATGGTCGGCGTTATAGATGATGTGGAAAAAGCCGTTACAAGCACCTTCAAACTTGAAGGGAGCAGTGTATACCTTCTCGGTGAAAACACTGATGAAATAGGCGGAAGCGAATACCTGAGCACGATACACGGCATAGAAAAAGGTATGCCGCCCAAAATAGACCTTGAAAAAGAGAAGAAGCTTATCAATCTTCTTGTGGAAGCGGCAGAGAAGGAACTTATGCTCTCAGCCCATGACACAGCCGAAGGCGGCCTCGCGGTTGCCGTTGCTGAAATGTGCTTCGGTGAGAAGCAGCTTGGGGTCAGAATAAACCTTGATGACAATATGCGCACGGATCATCTTCTTTTTGGGGAAACTCAGGGCAGGGTGATTGTTGAGGCTGGCGGGTTTAATTCCGCGGCTTTTGAGAAACTCGCTGAAAAGCACGGTGTGAAATGCACCCGCATAGGCACAGTGGAAGGCGCCCACATAGTTATAAAACATCAGGGCAGAACAGTAATCAAAGCCGAAGTGCAGGAAGCGGCAGACAAGTTCCTGAACTCAATCGGAGAGTGGATGAAATGATATTGGATAAATTTCACGAGGAATGCGGCGTAGCGGGCGTTTTCGGCTGCAAAGAGGCGGCAAACCTCGTGTATCTTTCGCTGTACTCCCTTCAGCACAGGGGGCAGGAGGGAGCGGGAATCGCTGTTTCCGACCGTGATAAGATAAGATATGAAAAAGGGCAGGGGCTTGTGGCTGATATTTTCAGCGCAGACAAGATAGACGCACTCGAAGGTGATATGGCAATCGGCCACAACCGCTATTCCACAGCGGGCGAGAGCCATATCCGCAATATTCAGCCCTTCTGCGTGGAGATAAACGCAGGTCCGGTGGCAATAGCCCATAACGGAAACATAGTCAATGCGGACGAGGTGAAGAAGCAGCTTGTTAAAAACGGTGCAATCTTCAACTCAAGCTCTGATTCGGAAGTTATAGTCCACCTCATAGCCAAAAGCGGCATAGAGAATCTCATAGATTCGATCACTGCCTCCCTTAAGAAGCTTCAGGGCGCTTACTCGCTCCTGATCATGACTAAAGACAGACTCATCGGTGTGCGCGACCCTCTGGGTGTGCGTCCGCTGATTCTCGGTAAGCTGGTGAACGGCTATATACTCGTATCGGAAACCGTGGCGCTTGACCTCATAGGTGCGGAGTTCATCAGGGAGATAGAGCCGGGCGAGATGGTGATCATCAGCGATAAAGGCATAGAATCCCTTCACCCGTTTGAGAAAAAGACTCCGAAACCCTGTGTATTCGAGCATATATACTTTGCAAGGCCGGATTCCATGATATTTGGTGAGAATGTTTACGATGTCCGCAAACGGATGGGCAGAATGCTTGCCATCCAGCAGCCAGCAGAGGCGGACATAGTTGTTCCCGTCCCGGACTCAGGGATTATCGCCACAATGGGCTATTCAGAGCAGAGCGGCATACCCCTTGAGATGGGGCTCATAAGGAACCACTATGTGGGCAGGACATTCATTGAGCCTTCTCAGTCTATCAGGCACTTCGGGGTTAAGATAAAGCTGAACCCCGTTAAAAGCGTGATCAACGGGAAAAGGGTTATAGTTGTGGATGATTCCATCGTCCGCGGAACAACAAGCCGTAAGATAGTCAAAATGCTCCGTGAAGCCGGCGCGAGGGAGATTCACTTCCGCGTGTGCTCACCCCCGACTAAGTTTCCCTGTTTTTACGGAATAGATACACCCACCAGAAAGGAGCTTATAGCCTCCAGCCATAACATAGAGGAGATACGCAAGTTCATCACAGCGGATACTCTCGGTTATCTGGATATAAACTGCCTTGAAGAGTGTGCGGGCGGCGGAGAGTTCTGCAAAGCCTGTTTCAACGGGGACTACCCGATGATGTCGCTGGACGGCGGCGGGGACAACCCTAAATCAGGATGCTGATATTAAGCGATGCCCTCTCATTGAGAGGGCGTTGATACTTTAATACATTTTGAGATCGTTTCACTGCGTCCGCAATGACGGATATTTGAGTCCCTGCCGGGCGCAGCGTTCACGCTTTCTTGTATAACGCCAGACTTAAACCCAGAGCCATCAGTATAACCCCCGCAATTCTGTTCATAAGAGTGCCCGCTTTTTCGTTCCTTTTCAGGTAATCCCCTATGAACCCCGCCAGTATGCCGCAGACTCCGAATACTATGAATGTGCAGACAATGAACAGCATTCCGAAAACAGCCATCTGTCCCGCCGCAGAGCCGTTTTCAGCCCTGACAAACTGCGGCAGAAAGGCTATGAAGAACAGCGCGACTTTTGGATTGAGCATATTAGCTGTTATGCTCTGAATGAAGATAGATTTCGGTGAGAGCACCTTGGTATCGCCGCCGTTAAGGGATGCACCCTTTGCTGTGAAGGTTTTCCAGCCTATGTAAATCAGGTATGCCGCACCCAGAAGCTTGATTACTGTGAATATTGTAACCGATGACATAACAATTGCCGAAAGCCCCAGAACTGCAAAAGCAGTATGGGCTATATTGCCGAGTGAGAAGCCGGCCGCTGCGGAGAGAGCCGCGCTGCGCCCCTGAGTCATGCCTCTTGTGATTACGTATAAAATATCCGGCCCCGGAGTGACTGCGAGAACGACAGAGGCCGCAGAAAAGAGAATAATCTGCTGAATATCAGGCATTGGTGCACCTTTCCGTTTTTTGCAGATAGTGGGATAAATGACGGACAGTGTCAAGAATAAAACCGGAATGATCCTCAGAACTATGAGGCAACGGCAAAAAAAAGCCCCGCTTGCGGCGGGGCTCCAAGTGTTTTGTTATTTAAAAAGGTTCTCGTAGAAAGGGCTTATCTCAATCTTGGCTTTTGCTTTTGCCTCATCAAGGTAAGCTTTCAGTGCTTCGTCAGACTTAGTCATGAGAAGCTCATTCTTAATCATAGCTGCGTAGTCTTTAAGCTCGTCCATTGAGGGTTCAGCTATTTCATTCACGTAAACCGCGTAAACGGAGCTTCCGTTTACAAAGGGTCTTGCGATGAACTTGGCTGCGCCCGCTTCGAATATCATATCGTTCAGTTCAAGGTTCATGCCGATTCCGGGAATCTGCTGAACTCTTATGAACTGGGGAGTTGTTGTGAAGGTTGAGCCGAGTTTGTCTGCTGCTGCTTTGATGTCAGCCTCTTTCATGGCTTCCTCAGCTTTTGCAGCGGCAATCCTGACAGCTTCCGCTCTTATGTAGTCAGTCTGAACAACGGAGCGAACTTCGTCAAACTCAGGTATTCTGGATTCCTGAACATCTGCTATTTCGAATATGTAGCTTACGCCGTTTATTGTTTCAACCTGGCTTACTTCTGACTTGGAGAGTCTGAAAAGCTTGTTCATAACATCGGGATTAGCGGAAACGGGCTCCACTATATCCTCAGCGGAGAAGAAGCCTGTTTCCCTTACGGGAAGCTGTTTTTCTGCTGTACCGTTGTATGCGGTGATGTTTGCGGCTCTGACTATTGCTGTGTATCTGCCGAAGACATACTCTCTGAACTCGGCTTCACCAGCCTGAGCGGTGAGGAGTTTTTTGATGTCTTCCTTAACTTCTTCCAGCGCGGGTTTGCTTGCTTCCTTCTTCTCTTCAGCCTTTATTATGTGGTATCCGTACATTGTTTTTACAACGCCGCTTACCTCGCCTGTGTTAAGAGCGAATGCTGCCTGCTCAAACTCAGGAACCATCTGGCCTTTTGTGAAGAATCCGAGATCGCCGCCGTTCACCGCTGAGGAGTCTGCGGAGTATTTTCTGGCAGCTTCCGCGAAGTCGAGTCCGCCTTTTATCTCGTTTATTATGCTTTCTGTTTTAGTAAGCGCTGCTTTGACTGCTTCCTGATTGTGCCAGTCCTCAACACGGATCAGTATGTGCCTTGCGTGTACGGCTTCGGGGGTGTTGAACTGATCCTGATTGCGCACATAGTAGCTTTCGGCATCCTGATCGGAGATAACCGCAGCGGGTGTGAAAGTTGCGGGATCAAAGTAAGTGTAAAGGACTTTGATCCGTTTGGGGATGCGGTAGTTCTCTGCGTTTGCGGAGAAGTATTCTTTAAGCACCGCTTCCTCTGCCTTCACTTCGTGTGAGAAGTTTTCGGCATCGAGGGTTATGTATGAAACTGAGGCTTTTTTGTTTCTGTATGTGTATTCCTTCGCCACTTCCTCATCGCTTACAGCTACTGAGGATGTGATAAGCTCACGCATTTTTTCAGCAAGCCTGTCTGTCCTTACGGATTCTTCAAACTGCTGGGGAGTCATGCGGCTTCTGGCGAGTATTGTCTGGTATGCTTCCTTGTTGAACTGTCCGTCCACCTGAAATGACGGGATGGAGGTGATGACAGCCAGCACTTCGTCATCGGAAACGGTTACGCCGTTTTCTTTGGCTTTCTGAATGAGGAGGTATTTGTTGGTGAGATCTTCGATGACCTTTTTCTCAAGCTCTCCGTCCTGAGCGAGAGAGTCGAAGTTGTCCCCGAAAATGCTTCTCATGTAGTTGCGGGTGTTTTCAAGAGCGTTGGAATACTCTTCGTAGGAGACTGTCTGTCCGTTGATTTTCATGAGGAAGTTTGCATTCGCAACTTTATCACCCACACCCCATACAAGGAAGATGGTAACGACAAATGCGATGATAACAAACCAAAGGGCAAATCTAAGGACGGTTTTTTGTTTTCTGAAGTTGGTAAGCATTTGGTGACTCCGAAGTTTTTAATTAAACTTAAAAAGGCTCGACAGGGAAACTCCGGCACATAATCGCAAATGTTACCGTTGCTCCCTTCCGGGCCTGGCGGGGTTCACACAGCAACCATTGCAGAGGCCCCATCGAGCCACTCTCTTGATTCGTAAAACGGAGAAGGAGGGATTCGAACCCTCGGTACGTTTTCACGCACATACGAGTTCCAGTCGTACGCCTTCAACCTAGCTCGGCCACCTCTCCTTAAGAGAAAAACAGATATATCAGGCACGTCTGCATCTGTCAACAATTAAAGACAAGTCTTTTTAAGTCTTAAAGCGGAAAAGTTTAGGCCGCGCTTATATAAGGATATTTTTGCGGAAAGGAAGGGTGAAAACGGGCAGCCTGAGAGCCGCCCGTGTTTGTGTTATTATTTAAATTCGTATTTAAGTCCGGTTATTTCCGCCAGTTCGTCCATCCCCGCACCCATCATATTGCTGAGCATTACCTGCTGAATGCTTACAGGTTCTTTTGGCATCATGGTGATTACTACCTCTTTTCTGTTTTCCAGCAGGGCTTTTTTCATATCTTCCGCAAGTTTTCTTTCAAAAGGGGATTCGGTTTCGGCTATATCCTGATCAAGCTCGGCCGCAAGCTGCTGCTTACGCTCCTCAAGTGTGGAGTTATCGCCTTCCTCCGGGCTGAGGAAAAGCTTGTCCGCAGCGCCTTTGTCCTTCATTGTTATGATGAAGCTGTTCAGTTTGAGATTTGCAAGATCCTGCTGAACCTTCTGTGCAAATTCGGGATTATTCTGGAGAGCCTCAGGATTTGTAGCATCAAACTTAGCGTAGCTTTTTATATCCACACCGCTGAATGTGAGGTTCATTTTCACGTCAACAAGGTCTCTGAACATGAAGTTCAGCTTGGAATATTCGTAGACCTGTTTTTTGAAGTCCGCTTCAGTGGCAAGCTGAATATCTATAACAAGCTCATCAGCCTTGATTCTGCTTTTAATTTCCGGTGAATCGACCGGAAAACGCAGTGCAGTGACATCAATGATCGTGCTTTTCGGTATTCCGTCTTCAAGTTTGTATTTTTTGATGTCTATTTCATCAACTTTTATAACCTGCTCACCGTTGGCTATTACGAGATCTCTGATTCTGGACTTGCGTGAGAGTACATTGAAGCTCAGCTCGTCCGCTTTGAACTCAAGCCCTGATTCCTCAAGTGAAACCTGCTTCATGGTTCCGCCCATGGTTATGGGGCTGACACTGAGCGCCTCATACCTTATTTTTTCGCTGAAACCCGCTGAAGATGCAAATTCGTTGATCTGTTCAACAACTTTTTGTTTGAGGTAGTAGGATGTGCCTATGTAAAGGACAATCAGAAGTACGATGACAGCGGCCGGTATAAGACGTTTTTTACTCATATTAATCACTTGCTCCGTATATTAATCAGCCTTCTTTGTGCGGCTTTTCTATAGTCTATTGATTCGCGCGCTAATATCAAGTAGAATAAACACCTGACAGGTCTTTTTTTTGTAAATGTAAATTACCGCCTTGCGGATTTGCACCCGCGGGGATAAATTTTTTTTACGGCAATGAACTTTTAAAGCCGGTGCTTATCAAAGTAAGCAGGAGGAACAAATGGGAGATGCTCTCGTAGTAGAAAAGGTAATTGACGGGGACGCGGCATCGTACGAGCTGCTTATCCGTAAGTACCAGTCCAAGCTTTTCAGCACGGTGCTTCATATGGTCAAGAACAGAGAACTGGCCGAGGACATAGTGCAGGAAAGCTTTTTAAGGGCTTTCAGGAAGCTGGACACCCTTAACAACCGCTCCCAGTTTTATCCATGGATAAAACGAATTGCCCTTAACATGGCGCTGAACCACTTTGAGAAAGAAAAGCGTGTTCTTGATGTGGAGACGGAAGATGACGAATCCAGCTTCTTTGAAAACATTTCCTCAGGCGAAAGCCCCGAAGAGCTTACGCTGAAAGAGGAAATGAAAAGGTATGTGCGCATGTTCGTTGACTCCCTGCCGGACAGGCTCCGGGTGGTCATAATCCTCCGCGAGGTGGAGGACATGAGCTACGAAGAAATAGCGGAGATGCTCAATATCCCGCTGGGAACAGTCAGAAGCAGACTGTTCAACGCAAGAAATATTATAAAAGAAAGACTCATAAAACAGGGGCTTGCAGATGGACTGTACAAAACATCGTAAATTGTTGTCGGCATATGTAGACGGTGAATGTTCGCAGTTTGAGTCCGCTGCTGTGGAGGCGCACCTTAAGAAATGCGCCCCCTGCAGAAACGAACTTTCGGAACTGTACACACTCGGTTCCATGGTGACAGAAGGATACTCAAAAACAGAAGACGTGGATTTTACATCATCCATTATGTCTTCCATTATGGCCGACTCCGGCGAATCCGTAGCCGTAGTGAGCAAAAGCAGAAAGAAATTAATCGGCTTCAGCTCGGTTGCGGCGGCACTTGTGGCAGGGCTTATGGCTTTTGCCGTTATGAACCCTGCGGAAACCGAGAGTGTTGCATCAGGCAACGAAAAACTGGAACGCTATGTATTTGAGCATGTCGCGAGCACATACGGCAGCTCAGGCGATGAAATCGGAGTAGTCAACTTCGGACAATGACAAGACTTATTTTTTTGATCCTTCTTATACCCTTTGTCAGCTATGGCGGCGATGTGAAGGTTTTCTTCAAAATCGCCGTTGACGAGAGGGCTTATTCCTCCTTCCTTCTTGAAAACCTGGGTGCAGGCCACTCTGCTCTGCATGATCTTGCGTCCAGGCTCAAAGAGAAGCATCTGGAGATGGATAAGATTCAGAAGGATTTTTACAACATTAAAATCGATTACGGCATGAAATACTACGGCCACGATGTCGCCCAGTATGACATAGTGCCCATTCTGCCGGACAGGTTCAGGCACGTTCTCCTCGTTGATGAGAAGTGGGACCAGATTCTCCGCAGGGAAGTTTATGACCCTGACGGCAAACTGATCTACGCCTACAGCTTCGAGGACAGGGACGGTGACCTCAAACCTGTGGTGGAGCAGCCCCGCCCCGCGGTTACAACCGGAAGGGACGAGTTCCCCGGTTTTAAGGCTGTGTTTAAAAAAGAGCTTAAGGACGGAACAATCCAGACGCTCTACTCGGACGGCCTCAACAAGTTCTCCGTTTTTGTCAGTAAGGCGGAGGGCGAAATGAAGGATTCCGCCCGCATATTATACGGTAACTACGTTTTCAGAAAAAAAGTTGGCGAAACTCTCTACACTGTTGTGGGAACCATCCCTTTTCCGCAGATGGAAAAGGTTGTAGCCAGACTTGCCTTCAAGGAGGAAAAATAAATGGTAAGAAAGATTACCGCTCTTTTATCAATGCTGATAATTTTTACTGCCGCTGCGGCTCAGGCTGCGGTAGCCCCCGTCAGCTTTTCTGATGTTGTTAAGAAAACGCGCGACGGCGTTGTGAATATATCCACTACCAAGACTGTTACAAGGAAAATGCCTGATATTTTCCATGATGAATTTTTCAGGAAATTTTTCGGCGATCAGTTCAATGCGCCGAACAGCGGCGGCAAACCGCAGGAATATAAAACAAACTCCCTCGGTTCCGGCTTTGTTATAGATGCTGCGGGGCTCATAGTCACAAACAACCACGTTATTGACGGTGCGGATGAGATAATTATCAAGCTCAATGACAAGCATGAGTTCAAGGCGACGGTTGTCGGCAAAGACCCCATGACTGATCTTGCCCTTATCAAAATAGACCCCAAGGGCGTGAAGCTTTCGCCTATTAAACTCGGTGACTCAAACTTGGCTGAAGTCGGCGACTGGGTGGTGGCCATAGGGAATCCTCTCGGCCTTGAGTGGACTGTGACCGCTGGTATAATCAGCGGAAAAGCCAGAGCTCTCGGCAGCGGCCCTTATGATAATTTCATGCAGACGGATGCATCGATCAACCCCGGCAACTCCG
Organism: Geovibrio ferrireducens; assembly: GCF_026226615.1. NCBI lineage: Bacteria > Pseudomonadati > Deferribacterota > Deferribacteres > Deferribacterales > Geovibrionaceae > Geovibrio > Geovibrio ferrireducens. The sequence continues at coordinate 51,882 of NZ_JAJAPB010000014.1, read as the reverse complement.
GCGGTCCCCTCCTCAATCTTGATGGCGAGGTGGTGGGTATCAACACCGCCATTATCCCCTCCGGTCAGGGTCTGGGCTTCGCTGTTCCGGTGAATATGCTTAAGGACATTCTGCCCAAACTGAAAAAAGGGAAAGTGGACAGAGGCTGGCTGGGTGTAACCGTGCAGTCACTTGATGACAAAATTGCAGAGGGGCTTGGGCTGGAAAACAGCGAAGGCGCTCTCATTGCGGATGTTGTAAAAGGTGACCCCGCGGAGAAAGCAGGTATCAAGGCCGGGGATGTTGTTGTGGCGATCAACGGTAAACCGATAAAGGACAGCAGAGACCTTATAAATATAATCGGCGGCTATGAACCCAATAGTGTGGTGAAACTCACTGTGGTGAGAGACGGCAAAAAGCGTGATATTTCCGTTAAGCTCGGACTGAGAAAAGATGACAACAGCACAAGCACCGCTCCCTCTGAGCCCGAAGTTTCAAAACCCATAGCGGTTAAGGAGATCGATGCGGCGACAGCGAAGAAATTCGGTGTGGACGGCGGTGTGGCGGTGACATCTATAGATGAAACCACAAACGCTTACAACGCAGGTCTGAGAACCGGGGATATAATACTCTGGGTCAACAGACAGTCGGTAAAATCCGCAGAGGACTTCTACACCAAGTATGACAAAATAAAAACCGGAGACGTGGTCTTCCTCAAGGTTGTCAGCAGAGGCAGCGGAAGATTCATCGCCTTCGATAAATAAAGCACAGACACACTAAGCGATACATCAGGCGGGCTTTCATGCCCGCCTGAGTTTTTTTAAAGCTCTTTTTAGAGTAATCGTAAATATTTGCTAAAATCCTCCCCCGCCCTCCTTTACAAAAGGAGGGTGTTTTTCTTTGTATAATGCATAGACATAGGTAACATAATTAACCGAGGACATAGGTAACATTTTCACTTGTTCTCTGTTAATTATATGTTTGAAAAACGCCGCGTCCGCCGCTATAATAAAGGGTTAATACATTACGGAGGAAAACATGCCATCTTTCGACGTGGTCAGCGAAGTTGACGGTCAGGAACTTGACAATGCTGTGAACATTCTCAAAAAAGAGATCGAGAACAGGTACGATTTTAAAGGCTCTAATACAACCGTTGAACTCAATAAAAAAGACAAAAAGATCCACATGGTCACAAACGATGACATGAAGATAAAAGCTCTCAGAGAGATGCTGATAGGCGCTCTTATAAAGCGTTCCATAGACCCTGACTGTCTGGATTTCAAAGACCCTGAGCCCACAGGCAACAGGCAGTTTAAAAGGGATGTCATAGTTAAGGAAGGGCTGGATAAGGAAGTGAGCAAAAAGATCGTGAAAATGATCAAAGACTCAAAACTCAAGGTTCAGGCCTCCATAATGGATGACAAGGTAAGGGTGCAGGGCAAGAAGATAGACGATCTTCAGGAAGTTATCCAGTTCCTTAAGACATCTGAACTCGGCATACCCCTTCAGTATGTCAATATGAAGAGCTGATCCCCGTGAAAGAGCTTTTTAACGGCGTAGTCCGCTTCCGTGACGAAGATTACGCGGATCACAGGGAGCTTTTTGAAAACCTTGGGGACAAGCAGGCTCCGCACACTCTGTTTGTGGGCTGTTCGGACTCAAGGGTGGTTCCTAACCTCATCACGCGCACCATGCCGGGAGAGCTTTTTGTGGTGCGCAACATTGCCAACATGGTTCCCCCTTACAGGGAAACTTCTGACTATGTTGCCACAACAAGCGCTGTTGAATATGCCGTGAATATTCTCAATGTGCAGAATATCATCATCTGCGGTCACTCCAACTGCGGCGGCTGCTCAGCCCTTTATCAGTCTCCTGAGTCTCTGGCAAATGTGCCGAAGGTCAGGAAATGGCTGGAGCTTGCTGAGCCGGTTAAGAAAAAGGCAACAGAGATCTGCGGTGATGACCCGGCAAAAAGGGAATGGGTTACGGAACAGGTAAATATCATCCAGCAGGTGCGCAACCTGCTGACCTATCCTTATATAAAGGAGAGGGTGAATAAGGGCGAGCTTACGCTTTACGGCTGGTATTACATAATCGCCACGGGCGAAGTTTATAACTACAATTTTGAAACAGGTTATTTTGACTTGATAGGCAATGAGCAGTAGAACCGCCGGCCTCACAGCGGGGCTGGCATCATATATTTTCTGGGGGCTCAGCCCTGTTTACTGGAAGCTTTTTGAACAGTCGTCCGGTCTTGAGGTGCTTGCCCACCGCCTTGTGTGGTCTTTCTTTTTCCTGCTGGCGGTCATTCTGCTTCTCGGACGCGGCAGTGAGGTTATACACGCATTCGCTGACAGGAAAACCGCTCTCCTCCTGTTTCTTTCCTCAATAGCCATCAGCATAAACTGGGGTGTCTTCATAATCTCGGTAAATACGGGGCATATACTACAGGCCAGCCTCGGTTACTACATGAACCCTTTTGTGAGCATGCTCTTCGGCATATTGATTTTCAAGGAAAAACTCAATAAACTCCAGATATTTGCGGTTGTTCTTGCAGCATCAGGCGTATTGATCTATGCATCCGGACTGAGGAGCTTCCCGTGGGCTTCTGTCTCACTTGCCGTAAGCTTTGCCGCTTACGGGGCACTGAGAAAGCATGTGCGTGTGCTTCCTGTTCCGGGACTTCTGGCGGAAACGCTGATTATGTTCCCTATCGCCATAGGGTATCTTATATATCTGGAAAGCATATCGGCAGGCTATTTCGGGCATTATTCCCCCGGCTATGATGCGCTGTTTATTCTCGCAGGGGTTGTGACCTCAGCACCGCTTCTCGGCTTTGCCTTTGCAGTGAAGAGGCTGAGGCTGATTACTATAGGCATCTTCCAGTTTACTATCCCGACTCTGCACCTGCTGATAGGTGTATTTATCTACTCCGAGCCGTTTACCCCCGTCCATGCTGCCACCTTCGGCCTCATCTGGATCTGCGTCGGCCTCTTCATCGCTGACGCGGTTATGCAGACAAAGAAGGTTTAAAAGCCCCATGGAAGGGGCTTCGCCGTGCGCAGCGAAGGCTTGCTCAGCAAGCCGCGAGCGTGTGGAACAAAACCACAGGACGTAGGTTTTGTTCCTGTAAGTCAGAAGGTTTAAAAGCCCCATGGAAGGGGCTTTCGGGTATATTTTCTGACTGATTGTTTTTCTTGGTAAAAAGCATGAGAAAGGATTGAATATAACTCTTATCAGGAAACTTTTTTAACGGTAAAAAGTTTCCCAAACCCTTCAAAAAACCGAATTTGCTTCGCAGAACACAAAATATCACGATGTAATCAGCATGAAAGTTAAAAGATGGGGCTTCGCCGTGCGGAGCGAAGAAGAAATATCCCCCGACCCCTCTTTAGATTAAAGAGGGGTGTTTGTCTTTGCCTTCCCCCTTTGCAAAGGGGGACCAAGGGGGATTTTTTTGATAGGTTCTGAGATGCTTTACTTTAATTCTGTCTGGCTTATTTTTTCAGAAAAGCGATCAGCTTGTCGAAGTCCGGGCTGGAGGTGACTTCCGGCACGTATTCAGCATAGGTCACAACATCATTCTCATCCACGACAAATACCGCTCTGGCAAGGAGCCTGAGTTCCTTAATCAGCACCCCGTAAGCTGTTCCGAATGCTGCCTCCCTGTGGTCACTGGCGGCAACTGCGTTCTCTATGCCTGCAGTGGTGCAGAACCGCTTGATGGCAAAGGGGAGATCCATGCTTACGTTGATAACGGCGTATCTGTCGCCCATTGAGGCTATCTCGCTGTTAAACCTGCGGAGCTGGAGATCGCAAACAGCGGTGTCCAGAGAGGGGGTGACACTTATGACTTTAATTTTTCCTTTATAAGTATCAAGGCTTACAGGCTGCATTCCGCCGTCCAGCACAGTGAATGCAGGAGCCTTATCACCGGTTTTGATCTCGTTGCCGACAAGGGTTACAGGGTTTCCTTTCATGGTTACAGTTCTTGTTTTGTTCATCAATTCCTCCGTTTCTGACTGAAGTGCACTGCCATACCGCTTAATGCTATGAATATTATACCACATATTCCCATAAAATCAGGCACTTTGTCACCCGCCATAATTCCTGCTATTGATGCGAAAAACAGACCGGAATAACTCACCGATGCCGCAACCGAGGCTCTGGCCAGCGAATATGCCTTGGTGAGAAAATATTGTGAGACGGTGGCAAGGAGCCCGACCATTATTATGCAGTACCACTCATAACCGCCGGAAGGCAGACGGTGGAAAAGCCCTTTGAGTGCGTCATTTCCCAGAGGCGTATAATAAATGAGGGCATAAACAACCGGCGGGCCTATGACCCCTGCCGCTGCGAATGAGGCTACAATGGCGCGGGGCGAGTAATAGCCGCGCAGGTTGCTCACTGTGGTGTAAGCCGTTGCGGCAAAAAGCCCGCTGAGCAGTGCGCATATGCTGCCCGCATTCAGTCCGCCTGCTTCCGGGCGCATCAGCATTATCACTCCCAGAAAGCCGGTTAAAAGCCCTGCCCAGATTATCGGTCCCTGTTTTTCCTTAAGCAGGAAAAATGCAAGAAGCGCCGTGAAGATAGGATCGATTTTAGTGAGCGTAGCGGCTGTTCCCAAAGGGAGTACAGTTATGGCGTAAAAATAGAAAAACAGCGCCAGAAAGCCGAATATGCCGCGCATCACAAGCATGACAGGTTTGCCGCCTTTTGCGCCGGACGGACGGGCGATTATGGTGGGGACTATGATGATCAGCCCTATAAGATTACGGAAAAAAGCTATTTCGCCCGTGCCCAGTGTCTGGCTGAGTATTTTTACATAGTATCCCATGCTTGCAAAAAGAGCAGAAGCCAGAAGCATATAAATTATACCCGCTTTCTCCGCGGGCTGAAAACTTTCGTCCATTAATGTTCAGTACAACTTCCGCCTCAAACGGTCAACAGGAGATTCCTGTAATCTTTTTTTTAAAGCTTATACTGAAAACCAATATAATTGATGATAAATTTTCTTTGAACTTAAAATGAACCATGTTATATTGTTAAAAAAGTTATTCCATGCAATAAATTCAGCAGTAAATCAGGGAGGAATGTTATGGTAGCTGTAAGCGTTGAAGAGAACAGTGTTAAAATAAAAGGAAACATCAAAAGCATAGACGACTATCTGGCTGTGAAGAACGCCCTTCAGGAGCTTGCAGACAAAGGAGCCCGCAGCATTGATGTGTGCTTTACTGATTCAGTGTCGATAACATCTTCCATGATCGGCTTCATGCTTAAACTTATTAATGTTGATAAAATCGATCTCCGGATTCTCGCCGGGGACAAAAAACTCATTGCCCTGCTCGAAGAGCTCGAACTGCACGGAATTTTCCGCGTGAGCGAACTCTGAATCTTTTTGCTCCGCCGCCCCGCCTTAAATTATTGCCGTTGTTCTGTTGCGGTAGTATAATATTATCAGATAAACTAATTTAAACTATTACAGAAAGCTTTGCCACTGTGCATCGCGGAAGGATTGGATGAAGGATATATCTGTACTGATTGTAGAGGATGATCCGGCTGTGGCCGGAGCTCTTGAACTCAGGATGAAACGTACTTTCAGCAGGGTTTACAGTGCCCATGACGGCAGAAAAGGGCTTGAAACAGCACTGGCCGTGAGGCCTGATGTGATCCTGACCGACTTGCGCATGCCTCATATGGAAGGGCTTGATATGATAGAGGAAATCCGTAAAAGTCTTCCCGATGTTCATGTGATAGTTCTCACTGCATCCAGTGACAGGTTTGACCGTAATAGAGCGGAAGAGCTTGGGGTGGAAGGTTATTTCACCAAACCCCTGATGGTGAACGAGCTGATTGCTAAAATTCAGGAGCTGGTGTGATATGAAGGGAGGGCGCGCTCTCTTTCTTCTTCTTTTTCTTTTTGTGTCTTTCCCTGTTTTAGGCTCTGAACAGTCATTCTACACTGTCAGGGAGTACATGCTTAAACATCCTGAACAGGCATGGAAATACGACCATTTTGTAAACATCGTGCGCAGCCAGCCCGAACCGCTCAAGGCTATGAATGTAAGGCCTGTGAAGATAGCCGTTGTCTACCCCGCTCTGCAAGCATCAGACTACTGGCGGAGGAGCGTTAAGGTTTTGGAAAAAAGGCTGAACGAGCTTAATGTAAATTACACCATGGCGACATATTTCAGCAGACCCTCAGGGGACACCCGCCTTCAGCTAGCCCAGCTTGCACAGGCCGCAGCGGAAGGGGCGGATTTCATCATTGTCTCCGCTGATTCCGCTCAGATGCGCAGGGCTGTGGGCAGACTGCTGTTTGAAGGAAAACATAAAATTATTGTCCAGAACATCACCACGCCTCTTAAAGAGTGGGAGCCGAAACAGCCGCTGATTTATACCGGCTTTGATCATATGACCGGTTCAGGTATGCTGGCGGATGCCATGGCCGCCATGAGCACCGGAAACACGTCATATGCCGTTCTTAACTGCTCCGCAGGCGAGGTGGGATGGCTGAGAACAAAAGGCTTCCGGGAAAGGCTCCGCAGACACGGGGAGTACACCGGAAAAGCCGAATATATAACCGACTTTGACAGAGAAAAAGCACATTCGGCAACAAAGGAGATAATCAGAAAATACCCTGATATAGGCTTTATTTTCGCATGCTCCACAGATATAGCCGTCGGAGCCGCGGAAGCTCTCCGTGAGCTCCGCGCGGATAAGGTGATCCTGAACGGATGGGGCGGCGGGGACGCTGAGCTCAAACTTATTTCAGAAAAAGAACTTGACCTTACGGTGATGCGGATGAATGATGACAGCAGCGTAGCTGCGGCCGAGGCGGTGAAGTTTGTCGTCTCAGGCAGGGAGAAAGAGGTTCCGACTGTGTTTTCAGGGGATTTCAGCCTTGTTACTTCCGCAGACAGTGCAGATAGAATAAAAAATCTCAGAATGAATGCGTTCAGGTATTCCGGTGAAAATGAATAGGATAAAGTCTGTAAAAATATCCTCCTTTCTGGCCTTGCTTCTCACCTGTTTTTCAGTGGTGCTCGCGGTTGTTATTCTCGTCTGGAGCAGTGTGGATGCCGGAACCATCATAAAACATGAACAGTCAAGGCTTCTGAAAAGAAACCATGATACCGCATCCATGGTTTTTGAAAAGGAACTTGAGCACCTCGGCTGGGTAACGCGTGATCTCAGGGTGAATGTCAGGCAGCTTCTTGCGAGAAATCCTGATATAGAATCAGAGAATTTCAAAAACGGTTTTTCATCAATATACGATCTGGCTGCCGGGGAAAATCTGGACATCATGATCTTTGTCTCCTTTGACGGCACAAGGGTGATTAATGTCGGTTCAGCCTTCTTCAATACTGACGGAATTATCAGCTTTCTCCGGAAGAGCGGCGACAGCGTGGATGCTTCCGGTTCGGTTTACTCGGTAGCGGAAGAGAGCGGAACTGCACCTCTGAATCTTATTCTGGGTTACACCCCTGTCAGCAACCCCGCAAACGGTGAGGTTCTCGGAAAAATATATATAGGCAGAATAATCAACGGCGCTCCCGATGTAATCAGAAAAGCGGCCTCAGATGCGGGCGCAGGCATAGCCTTTGTCACCGCCGGACAGATTATATCAGCCTCTGACGGATTTGATCTCAGCCGGTTCATGCCGGCTGCATGCGCTGATGCCGGGCAGGTGTTTCCTGTTAAGGGCGGTTTCTCAGCATATTGCAGACCCCTTGAGCTTAAGGGGAGCGACACGCCGCTGATGATTTATCAGCTTACTGACAACCAGTCCCTTGCTCTTATGAAAAAACAGATTACAGGCAGAGCGGCAACAGCCGTGCTGCTCATCATCCTGATGACCGCTGTATCGGTTTACGGTTTTCACAGAATCACTGCGCGCTCACTTATTTACCTGATAGATTATACCCACCGCATAAGCGTTTCCGGCAGTACCGATGACTTTGCCCCCACCCCGGTGGAGGAGTTCAACAGGCTCGGTGCGGCTGTTTCCTCAATGAACCGTGAGCTTCGGGAAACTCAGGCCTATCTCAGCAATTTCCTTGGGTTTGCCAAGGTTCCGCTTATCGCCTGGGACACGGAAAATAAAATAGTAATCTTCAATAAAGCGATGGAAGAGCTTTCCGGAATAAGCGAATCCTCCGCCGTCGGCGAGGATCTTGAGATAATTTTCGCCTGTCTCACCGGGGACAGGCTTAAGGAGCTTCTGCTGAAAGCTGCGGGAAGCGCGGATACTCTGTCTAACTTTGAGTCCATGGTAAAAAATGTCAAAACGGGAGAGATGAAATACATTCTCTGGAACCTCTCAATGGCAGGCACTCCCGTGAAGAGTTTCGGTGTGGTATTGCAGGGCATAGACATAACCGACAGAAAATCATCCGAAGAGAAACTGCTGCTTGCTTCAAAGGTGTTTGAAAATACCATAGAGGCAATCTATATAACAAACACCAGAGGGGTGATCCTCAGCGTGAACAAGGCCTTCCTTCGCATAACCGGATACAGCGAGGAGGAGGCCATAGGGAACAAGACCAGCATTCTCCGCTCCGGCAGACACGCAAACCACTTCTACAAGGGGCTCTGGAACGCCCTCAAGGAGAGCGGCACATGGCAGGGGGAGATATGGAACAGGCGCAAGAACGGCGAGCTTTACCCGGCGCTTCTGAACATATCCAGCATAAGGGATTCCGGCGGCAATATATCCCACTTCATCGGGGTAATGCATGACATCACGGAAAGAAAGAAATACGAAGAGCAGATAAAATATCAGTCTCATTACGATCCGCTTACCAACCTTCCGAACCGCTATCTGTTCCACGACAGACTGAGCATGGCGATCTCAAGGGCAAAAAAGAACCACAATTATGTGGGGCTGATCTCCATAGATATTGACAGGTTCAAAAATGTGAACGATACCCTCGGCCACAATGTGGGCGATATACTGCTCCAGAAAATAGCTGACCGCATAGTCGGCACAGTGGGGGACAGCATAACGGTAAGCCGTCTGGGAGGGGATGAGTACACAGTTATAATTGAAGACCTCTCAGACAAGAACAGAGCCGTTACTGTGGCATATAATATAATAAAGCAGCTTGAAAAACCCTTTCAGGTGGATGATTACGAGCTTTTCCTGAAATGCAGCGCCGGGTTAAGCTTCTACCCCGATGACGGCGAGGATGTGTTCACCATTGCCAAGAATGCCGATGCTGCCATGTACCGCGCCAAGTCAAAAGGGCGCGGCATGCTCCAGATATACACAACTGACTTTAACGACACAGCTAAGGACAGGCTGCTGATAGAGACCAAGCTGAACCGCGCTCTCGATAACGGAGAATTTGAGGTGTATTACCAGCCGAAAATCAATCTCAGAACAATGGAACTGGTGGGCATGGAGTCGCTTATCCGCTGGAATAACCCTGAGTTAGGAAGGATTTTCCCCGATATGTTCATCCCCATTGCGGAGGAGACAGGGCTGATTGTTTCAATAGGTCAGTGGGTTCTGAAAAAATCCTGCGAAGATCTGATGAGGTGGCGCTCCATGGGGCACAACCTTAAAGTGGCAGTGAACCTTTCCTTAAAGCAGTTCATTCAGAAAGACCTGTATATGTCTGTCAAAAATGTGCTTTTGGAAACAGGAATGGAGCCCAGACACCTTGAGCTTGAGATAACGGAAAGCACAATTATGGTGGACACCGAAAACACCAGAGATATTCTCGACAAGCTCAGCTCACTGGGCATAACATTTGCCATTGATGATTTCGGCACAGGGTTCAGCTCAATCGGCTATCTTAACAGAATACCCATAGATACCATAAAGATAGACAAATCCTTCACCCAAGGTATAGACACCAGTGAGGACTCGCTTTCCATAGTCCGGTCGGTTATTCAGCTTTCGCGGAACTTAGGTATTGAAGTTGTGGCTGAGGGTGTGGAAAATGAAAACCACCTTCGTCTGCTGCGCGAGCTTGAATGTGACCTCGCGCAGGGCTATTATTTCAGCAGACCTGTACCTGCCTCAGAGTTTGAGAAGCTGATCTCCGGCTGGAATGAGAGTTTCTCGCTGGAAATCAAATCCGTCAAATAACTTCTAAAGCTTTGACGGACCAGCCATTCCAAACCCCTGCGTGGTTCTTATGCCAATGCCTGATTCCACAAGGAGAGACAGGTCGTCCGGGTGACCGCTGAGCCTGAATGTTCCTGTTATCCCTGTGAGCATCATAAGCGATTTTCCGGTCTTCTCCCTGAATTTGTCCAGAGTGTGCTTAATTACGGTTTTGCGAAGCTTAACTGATTTGAACACTATGGGTTCCTGAGGATATTTTCCTGTCATCCCGAAAATACGCATGGAGGAAATCTCCGCCAGCCTGTCAGAATATTCCTTTTCAGACACCTCAAGCTCACAGTAGCCGTCCTCCACAGGGGGGATGATGGGTTTCTTTGAGTTCAGTGCTTCCAGCAGAACAGGTGAATGTGTGTGCAGCGTGACATCGGAACCTTCGATAACGAAAGGTTTGTTGAGAAGCTTTGAGTTTTCAAGCATATAGGTGAGCTTTTTGCCGCCTACAAGGATCTGCCCGCCGCGGGAGAAGTCAATATCCTTCTTTTTCTCAAATCCTTCCTGAACAGCCTGAAGAAATTTCTCATAGGGGCTGCTTATGTAAAGGGTCACAAATTTGTTTTCAGGTATCTGAAATACAGTGTCCTGAACCTCGAAACTGTTGTCAAAAACGATCGGTTCCTTCCTGAATCTGTCCCTGGAAAAGGCCAGATTAAAGGTGAAAAACTTAAAACTTTTATCAGTAATCCCCATCCCCAGCGATTCATAGCCTGTTTCAGCGGCGGATTTAATGATTTCGGCTATTCTGTTTCTGAAAATGACCGGTACTTCAGTTGCGGTAAGAGTAAGTTTCAAAAGCATCGTGGAAGTCTCCTGTCAAAAGAAAATTCACAATTAAGTATGTATGCTCATTTATATTAACATAAAGATAATGAAAGTACAATCTTAACAGAATCTTATATTTCAAATAATATTAACGAAATTTATGAAATGACAATAAAAAAAATTAATACGACTCAAAAAAAAATAAAGTGAAATGATTATTCAGTTCATAATTGTGCTTTTATATAAGTATTATAATCATTATTGGCATAATTAAGATTATTTATCGGTTTGGTTAAGCTATCTTAAACCTGCTTCATTGGGGCTTTTTGTAAGTACACAGCATGTTTTTCTGTTTTGCTTCCGGGCTGTTTTATTATGTTCACGGAGATTACGGGTTCTGTGAATAATAATAAGCTAAGAATGTTTTATTCCTGTTTTAAATCATTTATGAACACTTGTCTGAAAACGTCTTTGTTACGCCTTGTTTAGAGGGGGTTTCAGGTTAATAAAAAATAGTTGTTAAACAAACTTAACCGACAGGTTTACGCAATGCTTATTTAGTGATATAAAATAAGAATGGACGAAGCACTTATAATATCTACACAAAACAGACTCAGCAAAGAGTATGTGGCTTCACTGGAAGCAATAAGATTTGACGGGGAAATTGTTACGGTTACAGAGCCTGAGCATGCTGAAGAAGTATGCAGGGAACTTGGCGGATATAAAGAACTCGGATTTGACACAGAAAGCAGACCCTCTTTCAGGCGCGGAGTGAGCTATCCGGTTTCTCTTGTTCAGCTTTCCACCCTTGACAAGGCCTATCTGTTTCAGCTTAAAGACACTGAACTGCCTGACGGGCTTGTAAAAATCTTCTCTGATCCGTCAGTGAAGAAGATAGGTGTCGGCATCCGGGACGATATAAAAAAGCTGAGGGAGCTTACCCCGTTTGAGGAAAAAGGTTTTGTTGATCTCGGTGATATAGCTGCGGAAAAAGGGATAATCCAGTTCGGGGCCCGCGCACTGGCAGCCAGATACCTTGGCCGGAAGATAGTGAAATCAGCTCAGAAGACCAACTGGGCGCGCAGAGACCTCACGGATAAGCAGAAAAACTATGCGGCTACGGATGCATGGGTGTGCCTTCTGGTCTATCCGCTTCTGCTGAATGATTCTCACGATTACAGGGAATATCCTGCGGAAACGCCGGAAGCGGAAAATGAATAACCCTTTCATCCTTAAAAAAGAGATAGAGATTCAGGGCTATGACATAGACTACGGCGGCGTGGTGAGCAACATTGTCTATATCCGCTGGATGGATGACCTGCGCACTGCCCTGCTTAAGGCTCATTATCCGGTTGATGTGATGGCAAAGGACGGCATGGCTCCTGTGGTAAACAAGACCCATGCCCATTATAAACGCTCCTCTTTTTTCGGTGACAGGCTGACAGCGGAAATCCGAATGACTGCCCTTGAAAAAGTGCGCTGGGAAATACAGGCGGTCATAACAAACGGAGACGGTAAAACTGTTTTCACTGCTGTTCAGTCCGGAGCGTTTGTTGACCTGAGGAATGGAAGGCTCTCACCCGTTCCGCCTGTGCTGGCTAAGCTTTGGGCTGCCTATCAGGCGGAGAAACTGTAAATATCCTTCACTGACCAGCTTATATTTCCGTTTTCATCCATGCGCATGCTTACGCTCTTTTCTTCCGTGTTATCAAACAGGCTTGCATATTTCATAACTGCTGCGACCTGATTTATCGCATACTCCTCGCTGAACTTCATGTGCCTGTCAAAGGCGTCTATCATTGCGTGGTTGCCTGAAATTCCCCTGAAAAGGTTTTCGAGTTCCTGATTATCCTGAAACATTTGCTCTATCTCAGCTTTCTGAGGATGATCCCCTTTCACGTACACGTGCCCGTCCGTGCCTGTGGTCAGCTCAAAGGACGGGTCGGAAGAAATGCTCCTTTCCTCCATTATTGCCTTCATGCTGTCGGAGAAAATACTTTCAAGTTTTGCTGTACGTTCCTGAATACTCTCACTTGAGGAAGAAGGCATGGTATAGGGTACGCCCAGTTCGCCGTGCCTGCCGTTTTTCGGCTGTTCGGCCTGCAGGTTTTTAATGATGTCGATAAATTCCTGCTCGGCCTTGCTTTTGTCTGCTTTTTGGGTTGTGTTAGGGGACTGAACTCCACTGAGGTTGTTTTGAGAAATATCACTGATCATTTTTTCCTTTCCTTGCGCCGAAAGAAAATATTTTAATATTTGTAGCAAAAAATATGCTGAATAATGGGAAAATAAAGCAAAGGGGGCTTGAAGCCCCCCTGTGAAGCTTAAATTATCTCATTCCTTTAATCATGAGTTCTGCTGTTTTTCCGGCAAAAAGCGACGGGTTCTCCGGCGCGGAACCTTCCACAATCAGCGCAAGATTAAAGAGGATGTCCGCATAGTCTTTTATTACGGATGACTTTGCGTCAGTTTCGTGGAGTTTTTTCATCTCCGCGAAGAGGACGTGTTCAGGGTTTATTTCCAGAATCTTTTTGGATTTTGGTATAAACTGACCCATAGCCTCCATCATGCGCGCCATGTGCGGGTCTATGTCGTTATCATCACCCACAAGGCAGCAGACGGTGTTTTTCAGCCTTCCGGAGAGGCGAACGTCCTTAACCTTTTCCTTGAGGGCATCCTTTATGCTGTCAAGCAGTCCGCCCAGTTGCTTTTTCTGTTCCTCGGTTTTGGCTTTGTCATCAAGGTTTATGTCCCCTTTGACCACGGAGCGGAGTTTTTTGCCCTTATATTCGCCGAGGGAGGGGATGACTATTTCGTCAACCTCGTCGGTCATGAAGAGAACTTCAATGCCTTTTTCTGTGAATGATTCAAGATAGGGGGATTTTTTCAGTTCGGCTATATTGCCCCCTGTGATGTAGTAAATCTCCTCCTGATCCGGCTTCATATCCGCAAGGTAGCTTTCAAGGTCGGTGAATTTGCCTTCCTCGGTTCTGCTTGAGCGGAACATGAGAAGAGAGCCTATCTCCTCTTTTTTGGTAAATTCGTAGTGGAGGCCTTCCTTGAGGATTTTGCCGAACTCCCTGTAGAAAACGGCGTAGCTGTCCGTCTCGTTGGCTTTCATCTCTTTAAGGGTGTCCAGAACCTTTTTGGTGATGTTTTTTCTTATCACGTCTATCATCTTATTGTTCTGGAGAATCTCCCTTGAAACATTAAGGGGGAGGTCGCTGGAATCAGCCAGACCTTTTACGAAACGCAGATACAGCGGGAGAAGCTGCTCGCAGTGCTCCATTATCTGTACTTTTTTAACGTAAAGCGCGGGGCCGAATTTGAAATCCTTGTACAGAATGTCAAACGGCGCCTTGGCGGGTATATACAGCAGAACAGTGAACTCCGCCGTGCCTTCCGCGCGGTAATGTATTGTTTTCAGCGGATTAGTGAAATCGTGGGAGATGTGTTTGTAGAACTCGGCGTACTCCTCTTCCGTCACTTCCGACTTGTCTTTCAGCCAGATGGCCTTCATGGAGTTGAGGGTTTCTTCCTTAACAGTTGTTTCGGTTTTGCCGTCCTTCTCCTCTTCTTCTGTGACATCCATCACCACAGGGTATTCGATGTAGTCTGAATATTTTTTGATGATGCTTCTGATTCGGTATTCGTCCTGATATTCTTTGGCATCCTCCTTGAGGTGAAGGATGATGTCCGTTCCTCTGGATGATTTTTCCGCGGGTTCAACTGTGAATGTACCGTCTGCGGCGGATTCCCACTTCACTGCATCCTTTTCCCCGGCTCTGCGGGTGATCACAGTTACCTTGTCCGCCACCATGAATGCAGCGTAAAAGCCCACGCCGAACTGGCCTATGAGTTCCGGGTTGTTTTTCACATCTTCCGACTTAAGCCTGTTGAGAAATTCCTTTGTGCCTGAGTGGGCAATGGTTCCGAGAGCCTGCACCGCTTCTTCTTTCGTCATGCCTATGCCGTTGTCGGACACTGTGAGAGTGTTGTTTTCCGGATCACAAATCAGCTTGATTCTGAAATTTCCGTCCCCTTCCAGCATGCCCGCATCCGTAAGAGAAAGATAACGAAGTTTGTCGATAGCATCGGAAGCGTTCGAAACCAGTTCTCTCAAAAAGATTTCCTTGTGGGAATAGAGTGAGTTTACCACAAGGTCAAGCAGACGGCTTACCTCCGCCTTGAACTGAACAGTTTCCTGCGCCATTTAATTTACCTCCGTAACTTGATTGATTATTGCAACTTACAAATATACAATATGCGTCATGAATATCAACAGTTTTGGCAGCGGGTGCTGCTCTCTGCCGCTTAAGGTTTTAATCGTTTTTTTCCTGTTTGCTGCCAGCGCTTTTGCGGATCAGCAGCTGGACAGGCTGGGTGAAGCGGCTGTCAAAGACGGGCTCACGGAAGGCGCAGTTATTCTTGTGAGGCAGAACGGGCGGGTTCTCCATTCCGGCGCGTACGGAACTGCGGCAGAGGGGAGCGTGTTTGATCTCGCGTCCCTCACTAAGGTATATGCCGCAACCCTTGCCGTTATGAGGCTCACTGACTTGGGTCTTATTGACCCTTCTGATAAAGTCGGCAGATTTTTCCCGCAGTTCAGGGAAGGGGAGAAAGCCGGAGTCACGGTGGAGCACCTTCTGCGTCACAGGGCAGGGCTGCCTGCGTGGGAACCGCTGTACTGTGCGGAGAAGCCGAAGGATTACCTGCTGAATATGCCTCTTCAATATCCGCCGGGATCAGAGAGAATCTATAGCGACCTCGGATTCATGATACTGGGGATGATAGCGGAGCAGGTAAGCGGCATGTCGCTGGATGAATTTGTTAATGAGCAGTTTTATAAACCCATGGGGCTGAAAACCGCAGGGTTTAAACCTGCTGATGTTTCAGGTGTTATGCCCACTCTGTACGGCGGTTTTGAGGCAGCAATGATTAAGGATGGCGCATGCCGGAAAAGGTTTAGGGAAGAGGTTCTGAAAGGGGCAGTGAATGACGGCAACGCGCGGATGGTTTTCGGCGGTGCTGCCGGGCATGCCGGGCTTTTCAGCAGTGCTGAGGACTTGGCGGCACTCACTGAAATGATCACTGACGGAAAACACATTAAGCCGGAAACTGTAAGGCGTTTTATGCTGAAAGATGAAGCCGGGCAGGGGATGGGCTTTGCCATGACAGTGCAGTCTCTCCATGCGGAGGGAATCACCAATGGGACATTCGGGCATCTCGGTTTTACGGGAACATCAGCCGTCAGTGTGCCTGAAAAGGGTTTGAGTGTGATCATCCTCACCAACAGGCAGATGAAGGGGCTTGATAAAAAGGGACGCTACCCGGACTTGAGGGAATTCAGAAAGGCGGTTTTTGGCGAATCGGTGCGCCTCGCGGATAAAAGTGTGTTAAAATAGTTTTTACGGAGAATAGTCTAATGAAAAAAATCCTAATAGTTTTCTTTGCAGCGGTTGTCATTCCGCTGAGTGCACATGCTCTGGATGCGCCTTTTATTGTGGGCGGGAACACTGCCTCTCAGGGTGAATATCCTTTTATGGTGGCAGTTGCCTATGCGGGGGCTGCCCCTCTTACAAACAGGCAGTTCTGCGGCGGAGTGCTTGTTGCACCCGAATGGGTTCTTACGGCGGCGCACTGTGTGACCAGCGAATCCGGCGGAACTGTTGTCATTGACAATCCCGCATCACTTGCTCTCTACATAGGCGAGTATGATCTTGCCAGCCCCAGCGGAATACAGAGAGGAGTCTTAAACATATATGTCCACCCGTCATATATAACAAACTCTGTTCTCGGAAGCGGTTACAGGGATATTGCCCTGCTTGAGCTTTCCTCCGCAGTGAGCGCTGAATACGCCTCAGTGCTGAGAACTGCCGATGCGCATTATTTTGCCCTGCCCGGTGATATGTCAACCGTGATAGGCTGGGGGAGCACAAGCGGAATTGTTAGTGTTTATCCTGATAAGCTTCAGGAGGTCAGAGTTCCCATAATTGACAATTCAGTATGTGCTGCTGCTATGTCTCCCTATGATATTTACGACTATGAAATATGCGCCGGGTATGTCTCCGGCGGCAAGGATTCATGCAGCGGTGACAGCGGCGGGCCTTTGCTTGTTGAAAAAAACGGCGGCTGGGTGGTTGCCGGTCTGGTGAGCTGGGGGCCTGAAACCTGCGCAATAACAGGGAGATACGGTGTTTATGCGCGTATTGCGGATAATCTCGCATGGGTGGAAGGCTACACAGGGGAACTCGACTACGGCAATACTTCCTCTTCCGGAGGTTCAGGCGGCGGCGGGTGCTCAGCTTCTGAAAACGGCAATATATCATTGCTGCTTATGTCTGCGGCACTTGCAGTGTTTATAAAAAGAGGCAGAAGAAAAGCTTAGTAAGGAATGTTACCTGCTTTAGCGGGGATTCAGGCTGATGACAAACGCCGTGACAGGCTTGCGCATATCTGTAAATCCCCCTCTGGTCCCCCTTTGTTAAAGGGGGAAGTTGTTGTGTGCAAAAAGCAAGAACTGAGACTGCCGCGTCGCCTTGCTCCTCGCAGTGACGCAGCTTCCTGTCATTGCGAACTTTAGTGAAGCAATCTCATCTGCCCGCAATATCAAATTCTGAGTCTGTCATCAATCCCCGTGCTTGCGGGGATTTTATTTTCTATATCTTTCTTCTTATTAATATTATTCCGGAAATCAACATCAGCACAACCAGAGCGTAATCCGCTTCTGTTCCTGCGGAACATCCTCCGCTGCCGGAACCGCCTGATGAGTCTCCGTCATTATCGCTGTTTCCGCCGTTATCCCCCGGATCTTCATCATCACCGCCGGTTGTTCCGTTGTCATCATCGTCATCATCTCCGCCGGAGGAAGAACCGGCAGTTACGAAATATGACTGAAACGCTGAGCTCAGGGAGTTGCCCGCCTGATCTTTTATTCCTGTGGAGATAGTGAGGATATATGCTGTTCCCGCACTGAGGTTTGCAGCAGGATCAAAAGTCACATTATTGCCGGAGATTATAAAATCGCCGTTTGTAACGGCAGTCATAGCGGACTGGTTAATAAGAGACAGATTTGTTGTGTTCAGTGTGGAGGTAAGTATGCTTTCACTGAACTCAACACTTATATTTGTGCTGACAGCCGCATTCACAGAGTTGTTTGCAGGGGTTACACTGACAACATAAGGCTCTGTCGTGTCAAGGACAATGGTATCAGAGGTTATTGTGCTTATGTTCTCTGCCTCATCCTTGAGCCATGCGTAAACTG
The DNA here is from genome assembly GCF_026226615.1 of Geovibrio ferrireducens. Taxonomy (NCBI): domain Bacteria; kingdom Pseudomonadati; phylum Deferribacterota; class Deferribacteres; order Deferribacterales; family Geovibrionaceae; genus Geovibrio; species Geovibrio ferrireducens. Next base: position 33,742 of record NZ_JAJAPB010000014.1, on the reverse strand, counting down.
TTTTGGTTCCGTCTCCGCTGCTCAATGTGAAGCTTACATTAACGGAAAGACTTTTTGTGGTGTAGGTGGAACTGAAAGCGGAAACATTCGGTGTTGCGCTGTTTTCGGAAACATAATAGCCGTTTATCCCTGTTCCGTCCGCTCCTTTGACATTCACCGTGACACTTCTGGTATTGGTGAAGGCGTTTCCGCTGTTGATGGAGGCCGTGACATTATAAGGCGCTGTGACATCGTTTCCGTCTGCGATTGAATTTATGACCGAGTCAACATTAATCCGCCCTTCGGTTCCGTGGGTGGTGCAGCCGTAAGAAACTGCGGAGCGGGTGTTTTTCATTGCAGTTTCAAGCTGTGCCACAGACAGCGCATCGTTCTTTTGTCTGAAAACAGCGAACGCTCCTGCAACATGGGGTGTAGCCATTGATGTTCCGTTCCATGCTCCGTAATCCGTGTCTCCGCTGCCCACTGCGGAGTTTATGTTTACTCCGGGGGCAAATATGTCCAGAACTCCGGTCAGGTAGTTGCTGAAACTTGCCTCTTCATCGTTGATGTCCGTGGCTCCGACAGCTATCGCATCGGTGATGCAGGATGGAGATGAAACATAGCCGCATAAACCGCTGTTTCCTGTGGCGACCGCAACTGCTATGCCTGCTGCCGTGAGGTTGCTGACATGGTTTGTAAAAGTGGGATCGTTATTATTGCAGTAAGCGCTGAAAGAGCTTCCGCCCAGACTGAGGTTTACAGACGCTATGTTGTAATTGTTTCTCTGACCGTAGACATACTGGAGTGCTGCTCTTTGATCCGAAGGGTATGAAAGAACGCAGTCCCTGTAGGGAAGCTGATTGTTTGTGCAGAGAGGATCATTCTCAAATCTGGAGAAAACCTGAATTGCTATTATGTCCGCATCTTTTGCCACACCTTTCTGGCTTGGGCTGTTTCCGGCGGCGATTCCCGCCACGTGGCTTCCGTGGTCGTAGCTGTCATAGCTTGATGCATAATGCGCCGCCGCTCCTGTGCCGTGCATCTCGTCACTGCCGTCCGGACAGTCGTTATAGGAGAAGCACGCCTCCACAATATTTTTACCCGCAAACATCTGATGGGTGCTTCTTATTCCTGTATCCAGTATAGCCACATACCAGCCTGCGCCTGTGTAGCCCGCAGTCCATGCATCATCAGCGCCTATTTTCCCTATGGAGTCAGCCCCGGCTGAGGGGGAGGAGAGGGTGTCCGGGAGTTTCTGCGGGACATCTTCTATTATATATTCCACCAGAGGATTGCTTAAAAGCTCTGTAAGCCCGGCAGAGGTAACTTCCATTGCCGCCTCCGGAGTGAAGTCATAAGCCCTTTTGATGATATAGTTTTTTGAGTTTACAGCCGAGAGAGCATCCCTCCTGCTGCGTTCGGTTTCCGCTTTGACAGCGTCATCCGCCCGCTCAGCGGCGCGTCTTGCGGCTGTGCTTTTACGGTTTTGCACTGCACTGCGGGAAGCGCTGATCAGAGCCGGATAGTTTTCCGATTTGAACCCGACAATGATCCTCACATAGCCGTCTTTAGCCGCTTTCATTGCCAGCTCGGCCTTATTGAGCACAAAGGGGGATGTATCGGCGCGGCTCTCAGCAGAAAATGATGAGAAAAGAGATAAAATCAATAATAATGCAAGCAGTTTTAAACGCATTTTTCCCCCGGCCTGAAAACCAAAGCAAACCATTTTCAGAGGTGTGTCTTAATTTATAACGGATAATCTATGCCTCTGGTTTCACAGAGCAAGGTAATTTAACCTTAATATGTATTAACGGATCAGTTTTTTATACAGAAGAAGTTCTGTCCTGCGTCTATCCCCACGCTGCACTCCATTGTAATATCCGCAATCATATTCAGCAGACCTGCCGCATCGTCCGTTATCCGCGGGGTAACGCTCATTCCGCCGACATGGATTGTGAGGAACTTGCCTTCCGGGGTTTCGTGCTCGATGACGAGATTATTTATGTGTTTTATCACCGTTTTGGCTATAAATTCGGCTCCTTTGAGGTCGGTGGAGGGCAGAAAAAGCGCGAAGCTGTTTCCCCCCACTCTCGCCAGAAGATCTCCCGGCCGCTTTGCGGATTTTTTCAGTGCGGAGGATATTCTGCGCAGAACCTTGTCACCTTCGAGAAAGCCGTATTTTGCGTTATAGTCGCGGAAGTCGGTTATGTCTATCCGGAGAAGGGCTATGGCCGCCTGAGTGCGTATTGCTCTGCTGACCTCTTCCTCGACCTTGTAGATGAAATATCTTCTGGATAAAACTCCGGTGAGGCCGTCAATATTGGAAATATCCTCCAGCTTCCTGTTGTTTTCCTCTATCTCCTTCTCGCGGCTTATCCTGCTGATTATCTCTTTTCTGAGGGCAACTGCGGTTCTCATACGGGCGAAAATCTCCGTTCTGTCGGAGAAGTCCTTTATATAGTCCATGCATCCGGTCTCAAGCATAGATCTGACTATATCTTCGCTGTTTGCATTGCCGAAGGAGATAACCACAGTGTCCGTATACTTGCCATCAGACTTGACGGCAAGTGTCACCTCATATGCTTCCGTATTGTTCTCGAAGTTAATAAGAATTATATCCGGCTGAATAAGCGGCTTAGCAGGGCTCAGTATTGCCAGCTTGTCGAACGATTCGAGGAGGGTCATGTTCTCAACCCATGAAATTTCCTCGATTCTGGACAGAGCGTCCTTCAAAGGTTTCAGATCTGTCCGCGCGTCATCAATGACGGCAAGGGTCATAAATTGGCCTCCGCTATGTCTTCGCTCACTGTCACGCGGTTAAGCTCCTCTATTGTGGTGAGGCCTCTGAGTATTTTTTTAAGCCCGTCGTAACGGAGGGTTTTGTAGCCCCCTTTGGCCATTGTATATTCCTGAACCTGAAGAATGTTTGCGCCTTCGGCGATCATTTTTCTCACTTCATGGTCTATCATGAGGAGCTCATGAATCGCTATCCTGCCCTTATACCCGCTGCCGTAGCATTTCGGGCAGCCTTTTCCCTTGTAGAACTGCACCTTTGTTTTGCCGTCCCACTCATAAAAATAGCGCATTATCTCTTCCGGTTTGAGGTCATAGGGCTCCTTGCAGTGATCGCAGATGCGCCTTATCAGCCTCTGGGACATAACGCCTATCATAGACGGAGCCACGAGGAAAGGCTCAACACCTATTTCCAGAAGTCTGGTAACAGCCTCCATAGCGCTGTTGGTGTGCATTGTGGCGAGAACAAGGTGACCTGTGAGGGCTGCCTGAGCGGCTATTTTGGCTGTTTCCGTGTCTCTGATCTCCCCGATGAGTATGATGTCCGGGTCCTGACGGAGGAATGAGCGCAGAGTGTTTGCGAAACCAAGCCCGACCGCGTTATTGACCTGCACCTGTGTAAGCCCCTGGAGGCGGTATTCCACAGGGTCTTCGATGGTCATGATGTTTACTCCCGGCTCATTGAGATATTTCAGCAGGGCGTAAAGTGTGGTTGTTTTGCCGGAACCTGTGGGCCCTGTGACGAAAAATACGCCGTTGGGGTTTTCCATAAGCAGGTTGAGTTTGGAATATATGCTTTTGGAGAAGTTGAGATCTGTAAGTGAGGGGACTGTTTTTGAGTCCTTCTGACCGAGAATACGCAGAACCGCCTTTTCCCCGTAGATACTGGGAACAGTTGAGATACGGAAATCTATGGCGCGGTTTTTAAGCTTAAGCACGCATCTGCCGTCCAGCGGGAGCCTGCGTTCGGTTATGTCAAGGTTTGACATAACCTTAAGCCTCGATATAAGTCCTGTGAGTATGATAACGTCAAACTTGAGGAGATCCTGCAAAACGCCGTCTATCCTGTAGCGCACACGGACAAAGTTCTCCTGAGGCTCTATGTGTATGTCGGAAGCGCCTTCTTTTATGCCGATGAGCATTATGGCGCGCACAAGCTCTATTATCGACTGATCCCCCGCCATTCTCTGGAGCTGTCCGGCGGTGATCTTGCTTGTTCCCTTTACCAGTGAGTCAACAGATATTTTGGCAAGGAACTCATCTATCTTCGTGCTGTCCTGATAGCTTATCTCAAGGGTGTCCTCAAGGTCTTCCGGCATGGCAAAAACAGTGCTGACGCTTGCTTCAAAGAATTTTTCGCAGGCGCGTATCGCCTCCATATTTTCCGGGTCTGAGACTGCTATTGTAACTGTATCGCCGAATTTATAGAGAGGTACAACCCTGTATTTTTTGGCAATATCGGAGGGGAGCATGGTGAAAAGCTCATAGTTGATCATGGTTCTGCCAAGATCCACGTAGGCCTTGTTTATGGAATCGCCCCAGAGCTTCGCCATGAGGTCTCTGGAGGCGGCTCCGCCCTCAATGAGATAATGGAGAATGTCTGCTGCGCTGCGGTTGAATTTCTTAAGCAGGTTGGTTTTATCCTCTTCGGTCAGAACCTTTTCCTGAACGAGGAGCTCCATGAACTCGTCATTTATTTTTTTCATGGCTATTCACCTTTTTTAAGCTTTATTTTGTCTTTGCTGGTGATAAGCCTCTGGATTCCGTCCTGCGTGAGCTTGCGCTGGGTCATTTTCTCAAATTCTTCGTCAGCCTTGATCTCCAGAAGGATTTCCCTCAGGTTGTACCTTATCCTCATTTTTGCTTCTCCTTGCTGTCAGGAAAGAGTTCCATGACTCAACGATTATCTGCCTTATTTCCTTTATGGGAGTATCTTTTCTTATATAGTTGTATGCTCCGTGCTTTATGCACTCATCAACAGTTTCCACATCAGCAACAGAGGTGAGCATTATGATCAGCGCGCCCGGCTGGAGTTCTCTTATCTCTTTAATGGACTCGGTTCCGGTCTGCTTGGGCATGTTGATGTCAAGGAGGACTATGTCCACCTTAAACTGTCTGCACAATTCCACAGCCTCAAGTCCGTTCTGCGCCTCTCCAACGAGTTCGCAGTTGATGCTCTGGATTACTTTTTTCATTATAAGACGAATATGGGCTTCATCGTCCGCAATAATTACTCTCGGTGCTACACTCATATGCTTGTCTCCGCAGGCAGTTTTACGGTTATTTCCGTTCCTTCGCCTTTTTTGCTTTTTACGCTGAAGCTTCCGTGATGTGCGTACACAATGCTTTTGATGATGAAAAGCCCCAGTCCCGTGGATTTTTCCCCGTCGGTCGGCTTGCTGCTTACTGTGCAGTATTCGCCGAAGAGCTTGGGAATGTCCTCCTCGCTAATGCCGACACCCTGATCCGCCACTGTTAATGCGGCGGAATTTCCCTCTTTATATAGTTTAACCGTAACTTCCGTATTTTGCGGTGAAAATTTTACAGCGTTGCCCAAAAGGTTGTCCAGAACCTGATCAATCCTGTTTTTATCGACAGATACAATGCCCACATCCTCAAGCTCTCTTTTGATTGTGATGTTTTTTCTGGCTGCCAGAGGTTCGTTTATGTTAATGCGTCTGTCTATGATTTTTCTGAGTTCGCTTTCCTGTTTCAGAAGGGAGAGCCTGCCGCTTTCTATGACCGCGTAGTCCAGAAGGTCATTCACCAGAGAGAGCATTCCGTGGCTGGTTTCATGTATCATGCTGAGCATTTCCGCCTGATCCCCGTTAAGCTTTCCGTCCAGCTCGTCAGTGAGCATTTCCGCAAATCCGCGTATGGAGGCCAGCGGGCCTCTGAGATCGTGTGCTGCTGTTCCGAGAAAGCGGTTTTTGACCTGATTTAAGTCCTCCAGACGGCGGTTGAGGGTCTTAAGCTCCTCCTCCTGCTGTTTGCGTTTATCGGTTTCCAGCTTAAGCTTTATTATCGCATCCACACGCGCCTTGAGCACGGGCTTTGAAACAGGCTTGAGTATGAAGTCCGCCGCTCCGGCCTCAAATGCATCCGAAAGGGTCTGGGCATCGTTTTTAACAGAGATCATTATGATAGGGATATGCTCGTAGATAGGATGGGTTTTCAGTCTCTGCACAGCCTCTATGCCGTTCATCTGAGGCATAACTATATCCATAAGAATAAGGTCGGGCAGCTTTTCTTTACTGTTTTCCGCCTCATCCAGAAGTTCTATTCCATCCCATGCGCCGGAGGCTTTCTGTATATTTTCATATCCGCATGAATTAAGTATGCGCTCAAGAATGTTCAGTGACGTTTCAGAATCATCCACAATAAGGATTCTGCTGCTTCCGTTCATTGCGTATCTCCGGTCAATAATAAGTTATAAGATTAATCAATCCGCATGTATGGCGGATATGTGTTATTAATAACACGTATAACCTCTGGTACACAACAGAAAATCGGTTCGCGCCAGCCTGTTTTATCTGTCGGCGCACTAGTTTATAATTACTTTAAGATAACATTAAATATGGAAAAAGTTGTCGTTTTTTTCAGAGGAATACAATTCTTCTTGAAGATTTATTTCTTTTGCATAATAGTTCATCTGCGTTTTTAAAGGCGAGGTGGAAAAGGATGATATACTGGTTCGGAATTCTTCTTGCGGTTTTTTCCAATGTTTTTTATCACATAAGTCAGAAGACGATCTCCGTGAACGCAAATCCTGTGGTTTCTCTTGTGTTTACTTACATCACCGCCGCTGTCGCCTCACTCTTTCTTATTCCGTTTTTTCCGCTTAAAGGCACGCTCGCTGAGGAAGTAAGCAGGCTGAACCTGCCCAGTGCGGTTCTGGGAATTTCCATTGTCGGGCTTGAGCTTGGGTTTCTTCTGGTGTACAGAGCCGGGTGGAACATCAATATAGCGGGCATAGTGGTAAGCGTTATGGTGGGGCTGTGCCTTATTCCCGTAGGCTACCTGTTTTTCAGCGATACGCTGACCGCAAAAAGCGCTCTGGGAATTGCGCTCTGCATAGCAGGTCTTGTGCTTATCAATTTTAAGTAAATCAGAACAGCGGCAGTTCCACCGTGAAGCGGCTGCCGCCTTCCGGGTTGTCTGTCACGTATATCCTTCCGCCGTGGTCGGTTACAATCTCCCTGCATATTGCAAGCCCCAGACCTATGCCTCCTGCACCTGTCTTTGTCTTTGATGACTGAGTGAATTTTTCAAAAATAAGCAGCTTTTCAGATTCGTCCACACCTGGTCCGCAGTCCGTAACTGTTATTTTCAGGAATGAGTTTTCCGGCTCGATTTCTGTTGTGATCACACTGTCCGGCGGGCTGAATTTGGCTGCGTTTGAATAAATGTTAAGAAAAACCTGCCTGAGTTTTGCCGCATCACCGCAGATCATAATGTCATTTTCCGGTATTTCCGCGGTTATCTTTTTTTCAAGGAATGCTCTTTCCAGTTCCTTCACCGCTTCCCGGAGGAGGTCAGCCGCTCTGCATTGTGATATTTTGTATTTCATTCTGCCTGATTCAAGATCGGAAAGGTCTATAAGGTCATTTATGAAAGACAGCAGGCGGTCGGCGCTTTCCGTTATTTTCCCGAAATAGTTTTTCTGTCTTGTATCTTTGGTGTTTTCGAACTTTTTCATGCCGAATGATGAGTAGCTGAGTACGGCGTGCATCGGCGTTCTTATTTCGTGTGACATGTTCGCCAGAAACTCGGTTTTTACCATACTGGCTTCCGTGGCCTTTTTTCTCGCTGCAATAAGTTCTTCCGTCACCTTGGATATTTTCAGGTTTTCACTTCTGAGATGAGTGCTGATGTCTTGCAGATCCTTTATTCTGTCCTCAACTGTTTTTTCGAGGTTTTCCTTTATCTCTTTCAGCCGTTTTTCATTCTTCATGGCCGAAGCATGGTCGGATGAAAGCCTTTTTCCTATCTGCTCCAGTTCCTCTTCTCTCTCTTCCGCTTTTTTGTATGAATTTTCCACAGACTCTATGAAAAGCCTTTTTCCCCGGCTGACAACAACGAACACCGCATACATCAGCAGAAGTGCAGTCAGAGCGGATATTGCGGCGTTTGTATAAAACTTGTGCCTGTGATCCCGCAGAATGTTTTTTCCCGTTATCTCTGATGAGGGTTCATTAACCCCGGCGGCAACCAGCCAGTTCCAGGGTGTTATTCTTCTTACCACTGTCATGCGGAGGTTTTTGCTGCCCGTGTCACCTTCCGGTATTTCATAAAAGAAAGAGCCTTTTCCCTCCCCAAGTCTGGATGCCAGCTTGTCCATATATGCGCTGTCTGTGCGTATATTCCCGGCAGTTTTAATGATTTTTATAGTGTCTCTGTTTTTTTCGGCAACAGCAAAAAAGTTTATTGAATTTCCGTTTTCATTGAGATTCTCAAGCTGAGAGATTATGTAGTTTTGTATTTTTTCCGTGCTTTTTTCATTGCAGAAGCCTGAGCCGATTATCATTCCGTCAGGGGCAAGCTTCTTTATATATGCGGTTTTCTCTACGACATCCCCAGTCTCAGTATGAACACTGTAGCCGGTCACAGCAGAACTCCCGTAAGGCATCTCTGTCATCAGTTCTTTCAGTCTTTCAAGCTCATTACTGAGGATTACCCGTTTCAGCCTTCCTTTAAGAGGGTGCACAAGCAGCTTGTCACCCGCCAGTGCGTAGACATACTCCTCTCCGGCTGATGAGTTGGCAGTTTTCAGATATTCGAAAAGAGCTTCGTTATCAGCCGCTCCGGGGGTTTCCCGAACCTCTCTTACCGAGGCTGCAAAAGACTCCACCCTTTGGCGTGCGGCGCGGAGAGCTTCCTCCCGCTCCTGTCTTATTACAAAGTCAATTTCCGCCTCAAGCTGCTCCAGAAGATGCTCAAGGTTCATCCTTCTGTTTTCCGCCGCCTGCCTTTCCGCCGCCTCTGTCTTGGTTTTGTATGAGTCTGAGTAAACCGTGAGAAGCACAGCCTCCGCAAACAGTATCCCTGTAAGGAGCAGAGCTGCCAGCAGGGAGAAATTTCTTTCAATGGAGGCTATTACGCTGCGTTTGCTCATTGCTGCCCCATGAGGTCGGGGATGACCACAGAGAAGATGTTGCCTTTGTCGGTTTCTGTTATGAAGAAAGTGCCGCCGCAGCGCTTGAGGGCTTCGTTGAAAATACTGATGTTGATTGAAGCACTGTCAGGGGAGGCGGACAGGCTGAAGGTGCTGTGCCCCTTAAATTCATTAAGGCCTGCTATGTATCCCAGTTCCACAGTGGCGGCGTTCACAAGAACACCGGAACGGAGAGATTTTGTGGGGAAATAGCGCAGACTGAGGGCGCAGCCCGGTGCGGAGTTTTTTGCCGCATAAGTGAAGAGGTGAAGAAAAGCAAGTTCCGCATGTCTGCATCTTGTCAGCACACGCATGTTCTCTGAGGAAAATTCTATATTAAGAGTGCTTTCTGCCGATGCGAACAGAGGGTTTGTTTCGTAACTGAGTTTTGCGAACAGCTCACGGAAATCGAGGGGTGATATTTTGTCCTCAGTCTTTCCTGCCTCAAGCTTGGAAAGATCGATGATAAGCCCAAGAAAGCTCATCAGCTCACCGCCTTTAGCGTGTATTCTGCCGAAAAGCTCAGCAGTTTCCTCAGGTGTCATCCCGTCAAAACGGGAACTTCCGTTCTCTGAAAAGGTTTTGATGTCTGTTACCATAGTTTTGAGCTTATCAGACGTGTTGGTGAGGAACTCGCGCTTCATTACATTGGCCGCTTCGGCCTTTTCCTTTTCCGCGCGCAGGATATGATCCTGCTGAGTGCGTTCCATATTCTCAGCGATGAGCATTTCGTTCATCTTTTTGTACTCTTTGGTTTTAATGGCGAGTTTTTCCTCAAGCTCCAGCCTTTCGGCATCAAGTTTTTTTTCCTTTTCCATATGCAGACTTATTTTTTCAGCCAGCCTGAAATTCATCTCCTGCATTCTGCTGAGTTTTTTCCCGGCGGGTTTCATGGCGGAGGAGGCAAGCATTGTGTTTTTGAACAGTATGAAAACCGTGAAAATCCCCATAGCGCTGAACAGGGATATTATCAGGTATCCGCTTGGCACATCCGGCGCGTCTGAGTCCGTGGCGGCTGATGCCGCGTATATATTTTCATAGCCGAAAAAGTGACTCTTGGTGATGTGCCAGTTCCAGTCAGGGTACTGAGCTGTCAGCGTGAACACCTCTGAATATTTGCCGAATACCGGATCTCTGCGGATGTGGATCAGGCTGCTCTTATTACCGTATATGGCAGGAGCAAACTCAGCGCTCTTTTCGGCATTTGTCTCCTCGGTTCCTTCAAGCTCTTCATTCATCAGGGTTTTCAGGAAACTGTCCCCTGTGAAGGTCTGCACTGATTCAAATATATTTATCCTGTCGTAAGCAGGGAAAAGCATGTACTGGTTTGTCAGGTCATTAATGACCTTTGTTTTGATAAACTTTTCGGCTTCTGAATGATCGGCTTCCGCTATCACGCTGATTCCGGTTTCTTCATCCGATGTGAAATAAGCAAGTTTTTTGTTCATTGCCATGCCGTGGGGGGAATCAAGGGTGTATGAAATGAAATGTCCGTTATACTTCTCAGGGTTTGCGGTCAGTTCAGCAAATATATTCTTTGCCTCACTGTTCCTGAATCCGTAAAAAGATGAGTTTTCATAAAGTTCGTCTGCGGGAAAAATGTATGCTCTCCCGTCCCTGCCCAATATATAGATTCTGTAGATTTCGTCCTGCCTGTTGAGGGCTCTGAGGGTTGATACTGCAAATGCAAGCCACTGAGTCTGCTCTTTGTTTTCAGCCATTTTTGTTATGAATTTTCTGGCTGTGTCTGCGCGGTTTTTGAGTCTGCCATCTATTGCGGCCTCCTCCTGCCTGCGGATGTAGGATATTCTGTTTACCGCGCCGTCAAGCTCCTGCCTCAGTTCCTTGGCAGCCATTTCTGTTTTGGTGTCAAGTGCATGGCGCGCCTCATGGGGGGAGCGTATTATGCTGTCAGTGAAAAAAAGGATCGCTCCCGCAGCCGCCAGAAGCAGGAAAAGGGCTGCAAAAATGCCGTATTCAGCGGAATGTTTTATGTCTGTCCGCCTCTGCACGGCACAGACAGTCTGAAAACAGCACCGCCGCAGTCTGAGTCTGAAACCTCAGCGGTTCCGCCGTGCATCTCCGCGATATTTTTTACAATGCTGAGCCCTATGCCCATGCCTTTTATATGTCTGCGGCTGTCTGTTATGCGGAAGTCGTTGAAAATCGTGGCTTTTGTGTCATCATCAAGCCCCTGGCCGCAGTCTTCCACATGGAAAACAGCTAATCCGTTATCATAGAAAAGCTTAAGCTTTATCTCTGAGTTTTTGCCGGAATAGATAACCGCATTCTCCGCAAGCATGGTTAAGGCCTCACTCAGCGCTTCCCTGTCTCCGCAGATCAGGCTGTCGGATATGATTTCAGTGCTGATTTTAATGTTTTTGTCATCCGCATCATGCTGTTTTCTCTGCACGGCTTCACGCAGACACTCAGATGCCGCAAATTCGGTGATTCTTAGCTTGAAGCCCGATTTCAGTCTGCAAAGCATAGTGGTTTTATGCACCAGATCAGCTATCTGCTTTGCTCCCAGAAGAATAAGCTCCGTGAGTTCGCGGCTCTCTTGATCCAGATTCCGGTTCTCCAATAGGATTTCTGCCGGGCCTACAATTGCCGAAAGCGGTGTTCTGGTTTCATGGGAGAATATGTTTATGATGTCGCGCTTAACCGCATCCACCTCTTCAAGGCGCTTAAGCTTGAGAAATACCTTTATTTTTGCCAGCAGTTCGTCATCGTTGAATGGCTTTGTTATGTAATCATCAGCCCCGGCTTCGTAGCCTTTGAGCCTGTCTTCGGTCATGGATTTGCCGGAGACGAGGATTATCTTTGTGAACCTGTGGGTTTCCCCGGCGCGTATCCTGCGGCATACCTCATACCCGTCCATTCCGGGCATCATTATATCCAGCAGGATTAAGTCAGGCTTGAATATTTTCTCCGCTCTGAGTGCGTCCTCACCGGAGGCAACAGCTGCGCATGAGTACTCAGAAGCCAGTATCTCCATCATTATGTCAAGGTTGACCGGGTCATCGTCCACTATGAGGATTCTGTGTTCGGATTCCATAAAAAAAGCCTCCGCAGGGTTCAGCTAATAATAAAGCTGTTTTTCGCGCACTTCAAGATCGCATTGCGGGTTGTTCTTGTTTATAGTTTTTTAGGATGTTATTATCCGTTTTTTGTTTAACAGGTGTTATAAATATGTACGCATTCCGCAGCAAAAGCAGAATAGTAGTAACCTGCGCCAAGGGGATAAACCCGTTTCTTGAGGCTGAGCTTGAGGCTCTCGGTTACAGTATAAAGAATGAGTTCACCGCAGGGCTTGAGATTGAAGGCTCCATGAAGGATGCCATGAGGCTTAACCTCATGCTGAGAACAGGCAGCCGTGTTCTTTTTCAGCTTGCCCGTTTCCGCGCCGCAGGGCCCGATGAACTGTACAAAGAGGTAAAAAAACTCCCATGGGAGGATATGCTCGACCCGTCCGGGTATTTCAGCATAACTTCATCAGTTCTTAATGACAATATAAGGGACACCAGATTTGCCAACCTCCGCTGCAAGGATGCAATTGCGGACAGAATGACGGCTAAGCTGGGCAAAAGACCGGACACCGGGCCTGAACTAAATGCCGCGGTTCTCTTTCTTCACTGGAGAGAGGATGAATGCGCGCTGTACATAGATACATCCGGCGAGGCGCTCTCCAAAAGAGGATACAGGTATAACCCCATGATGGCGCCCATGACGGAGACTCTGGCTGCTGCTGTCATCATGAAAACCGGCTGGAAGGGAACGGACAGCTTCATTAACCCCATGTGCGGCAGCGGCACTCTGGCCATTGAGGCGCTCATGAGCGCTCTTAACATGGCGGGGGGGATAATAAGACGGAACTTCGGCTTCATGCACATTTTAGGCTTCAATAAAAAGGAGTGGAGCGATATACGAAACGATGCGCTCCGTGTGGTGAAGAAGGAGATTAAAGGGCAGGTCATAGTCTCAGACCATGATGAAAGATGCCTTAAGGCAGTGGAAGAGAACGCCGGATACGCCGGAGTGGAGGAGTATCTGGATTACCAGCTCTGCGATTTCCGCGACTGCACAGTGCCGGACGGCGGCGGGGTGGTTATACTGAACCCGGAATACGGCAAAAGGCTCGGCGATGAAAAGCACCTCGAATCCGTTTACGGCAGCATAGGCGACTTCTTTAAAGCCAAGTGTCAGGGCTACAGGGGCTACATATTCACCGGGAACATGAATCTGGCTAAGCATGTGGGTCTGCGGACAGCCTCAAAAACTGTTTTCTTCAACTCTAAGATAGAGTGCCGCCTGCTTGAATATGAGCTTTACAAAGGAACAAAGAAACATCAGGATAAAGACGAAGAAGCATAGTTAAGGAGCAGAAACAATGATCAAAAAAGTTTTTCTCTGCGCTTTCTGCGCGGTTTTTCTCAGTGCATGCCTCACTCCGAAGGAGTGCAGGGTGGCTAAAAACGTTCTTATCATGCCTGCGGATTACAGCACATCGCAGGGTGCGGGTATTGATTTCGGAAGAAATTTTCAGAAAAAACTCACAGACGGAGTAACGGACAGATTCAAGGCTCTTAAGGTTAAGGAAGGGTTTGAAGGCGAAAACAGCGATATTATAGTCCGCGTTGTTCTTGTGGAATATTCTGACCCGGTTTTCAGCGACAGCCTTGTTAATTCCGGTACAGGCAATGTTGAGGTGAGTGTGAGAATTTTCAGCGGCAAGGGTGCTCTGCTGAGGGAAACTTACATAATGCGTGACCTGAAAAAGGGCACACTGGAAGAGGTTCTTAAAAGCATAGTCGATGAGGCTGTGACGTTTATAGATAAAAAGTGTCTTTAGGCTGAAAAGGGGCGGAATAATTTCCGCCCCCTATTTTTTATCAGGCTGAGACTGATTATAAAGGTTTTACAAACGTGAGCCACGCGGATGTGCCTTCGTTTGTGTCTCTTCCTTCAAATTCCTTATACAGTTTGCATTTAAATACAGCACCGAGAGTTTCGGAGAAAATATCCACCTCCGGTCCTATTCCGAATATTCTGTCATGAACACTTTTATCCCATCCCGCATCGCTTCCCTTGTCATCAGTTATCTGCCAGTGGGCATAGCCGACGAGACCGACTTCAACTTTCTTCGTAACAGCTTTCGCTATTCCCCACTCAAGGTCGATGTCATCGCCGTAAGTAACGTTTGTGTCCTGATTTTCAAAGTGTTTTTCATAACGGGTGAGTACTGAGAGTGACCATTCTCTGTTTTTATCCGGGTAGTATGTTCCGCCCAGAGTAAGCATGAATGTGTAGTGATCCTTGCCTATATTCAGAGCTCGGTCTTTTTCATAACTTCCGGTGGGAACAAATAACGCTGTTCCCAGAACCGCTTCGTACCGCTCTTTTCGCCATGAAATAAACATCGGTTCGATAACTATGTCGCCTACGGCTGTTTCGTCTTTGTCCACTCCGGCTGCATCAATATTGAGGTCAGCGTATACCAGAGGAATTATAATGTTCATGCCGTAGTAGCCTCCGAGGATTTTTTTCTCGGTCACATAAACAAATCTGTGTACGTTTGCAAAGGTGGACAGATCAAAGCCTATGTCATTCTCGTCTCCGTTTTTGTTCACAGATTTGTCTGATGTATAATAGTTATTGTACATCAGATAATAAAAGCCCGGTCCGGGAGCAGTTCCCGCTTTTATTCCTTCGGAACCGAGGGAGTAGTCCTGTGCGTGGGAGAGTCCTGTAAATGTAAGCACTAGTGCAATAAAAATAAGCTTTTTCAGCATATGGTTCTCCTTTATTCTGTTTTCCAGCCTATGGGAAGCCTCTCACTCCAGTTTGCATGATGGCACTCTGCACAAACAAACTTTGAAGCCTGATGTACCTTATGGCATTCATAGCACCCTATTTCCCCCATATGAGACTCATGCGGATTACGTCCCCATTTCTCTTTGAAGCCTTCCGTGAGCTTTTGCAGCGAGGCATAGCTTTCGTGGCATCTGAAGCAGAACTCAGGCTCGTATTCACGGGTATACATAGGTTCCTCATATTCGCCTTTTTTGTACATTTCTTCTTCGTTTCTGTGGATTTCGTCAGTGTATTCGTGGCATTCCGTGCATCCTATACCTGCCTGAAAATGCTTGCTTACAAGGAGTTTTTTATCTTTCAGTCCTTCAATGTAAGGCTTTATTATATGGCACTTGCTCCCGCATGCGGAGCTTGCGTCTGCGGCGGCAAGCCCCGATACAAAAAGAAGCGGCAGCAGGTAAAGAGGGAAAAACAGCTTCCGTTTCAGCATTTTATAACCCTTATATTTTTATTGAGGGTATTACTTTATACGGGTCTTTGCCTGCAGCTTTGATGCCTGCCATTCTTCCGAAAGTGAGGCATCTTCCGTGGCCTATTCCGGGGCATATTGTCGGGTAGTCGTTAGCGAAAAACTCACCCTGAGCAGCGCCTACAACGTAAAGTCCGGGTATAGGCTCACCTTTGCCGTCAAGTACAAGAAGCCTGCTGTCTGTTCTGAGGCCTCCGCACATCGTAAGGAGAGTGCTGGCGAGTTTGCCCGCATAGAACGGAGCATTGATGATCGGGGTGAGCAGTTCTTTTCTTTTGCCGTAGTCAGGGTCGTCCTGCATTGCGTATAGCTCGTTATACCTTTTTACTGTCTGCGTAAAGTTGGCAACCGGCACATTCATTTTACGCGCCAGTTCCTCTATGGTGTTTGCCACAAGAACTTTTCCGTCTTTTATGTGCGCTTCCTGAGTCATTTTCTCGACTTCAAGGTTGAAGCCTTTTCCCCACGGCTGCCACATCTGTCCGTAGAAAAGGCCGCCGCCGAGGTTCGCATCCACCTGCTTTTTGACTTCGGTAAGCCCGTCACGGTCATATATTGTCCATGCTATGCCTTCGGGTTCAAGCTCTTTGGTGCAGCTTTTGGACTGAGTGTTTACATCTTCATTTTTAAAGCGTCTGCCTTCGGCGTTTACATGGAGAAAACCGTAGCTGGCTGCGCCTGCTTCAAGGTGAATAACTGCTGCATGGGGCTCATGCCTCTGCATTGATCCGCCTGCCTGCATAGCCATGATAAGACCATCACCTGTGTTGCATTTGTTTGGGAAGTATATCTGGGCATCTGCCTTGAGCGAGAAAGGGGAGAAGCATTTCTTCATTTCATTGTTTGAAGCATAGTCGCCTGTGGCGATAATAACGCTGGGGGCGAGAAACTTAGTATATTTCCCCTGTTTGCCTGCTATAAGTCCGGTTACTTTTCCGCTTGAGTCTTTCAGTATCTGTACTGCGGGGGTTCCGTAGTTGAAAACAACCCCTTTTGATTTTGCTTCTTTCTCAAGAGCGGGAACAAGAGTAACGTTGCCTATGCCTGTAGAGTTACCATAAACATATGAAAGATCGGCATTTTCTTCGTGGAAAAAATGAGTGACGGGATATTCTGTATAGTCCGGCCCTTTGTAATAGCCTTCCCACATGGTGACTTTCAGTCCGTATTTTTCGCCTATGCCCACAGCCCAGTCCATGCAAGCTCCGCTTTTTTCAGCGAAGTTCCAGAGGAGCCTTTCGTCAACCCTGCCCTGCGCCCATGCGATCCAGTCACGGATAATCTGTCTGTAATCGTTTTTTATTCCCATACGTTTCTGAACTGTGCTGTCAAAAGCGGTGATATGGCCGCCCCTGGCTGCCCATGTACTGTTTTTTTCCACAAGCTGAACCTTGGCGCCGAACTCCGCAGCGGAAAGAGCGGCGGCTATCCCAGAAAGTCCCGCACCGATTACCACAACATCAGATGTAACTGTGTTTTTGATCTGCTTATCAGGGATGGGTTTTACCGGCTTTTCCCAGCTCCATTGAGTGCATTCATTAGGCAGCGGATGCCCTTCCTTGGTTTCCGCAGCTATGGCAGGGAAGCTGACTGCGGTTGCGGCCGCTGCCGCTCCGGCGAGACCTGTTTTGAGGAAACTGCGTCTGGATAATTTTGTTTTTTCGTCCATTTGACTCTCCTTATTATGTGGTTCAGGAAAAAGAGCTTCTTTTTCCGGTGTTTAATAAAAGTTAAATTTCTCCGTAGGGATATTTGCCGCAGCAGTAAAGGCGTTTAGTGTGCTTATTAATGTGTATTCTATAAAGCATGTGATATGCCACTTTTGTCTTGTTGGTTAATATATTTATAATAAACATATTTATTTTTTAAGCATGTTTGAAGAACTATCATTATGATAGCCATGACTATCATGATGATAAGTTTCTGTTGCGGTGACTGGAGAAAAGATGATACAGTGTTTAAGTTTTATTATTTTATTCAGGGTAAACTTTATGGATATTCTTAATATGAGAATCAATGACCTTTTGAAGGTTGATCCGGAGAGCAAAGTAATTTATTTCATGAATCAGCGTGTGCTGATTGATGACAGTATTTCCAAGGGGCTGCTGCGTAAGGAGCTCATACAGATTTTCGGTAAATACGGCGCAAAGAATGTTCTCACCCGTTACGGGTACGCCCACGGGTGGCGTACTGCTGAGATGCTGAAAAATAAATTTCCGAAGCTGCTCGGAAGTTCTACCGGCGGGGCGCATCTGCACATTCTGTTTGGTCTTTTTATCACCACAATGCTTGAGCAGACAGACGGAACGGCAGGCAGGCCTCTTATTCACTCCATAATTAAAAACTCATACGAGGCAGAACAGCACCTTATGCATTTCGGCAGGTCTGACGAACCCGTGTGCTGGACCCTGACAGGATTTGCCAGCGGCTATGAATCGTTCAAGCATGGCAGGGATGTCTATTTCATAGAGACCAAGTGCGTCGGCAAAGGGGATGATTACTGCGAGATAGAAGGCCGCTTTGCCGATCAGTGGGGTGATGCAATTCATGAGCAGCTTCCGTTCTATGGGATGGATTCAATAAATGACATAATGAAAGAGCTTACCGACAGAATATGCAGCACCGAAAAAAAACTTAAAAAAACCCAAATGCATCTTCACAGTCTTGAGATGAAAAAGCATGCTGTGGAGGGGATGGTTATCCGCAGCAAAATGATGCAGGATATTGTGAACCTCGCTGAGCGGACAGCCAAAGTGTGCAGCCCGGTGCTTATCGCAGGGGACAGCGGCGCAGGTAAAGAGGTTCTTGCCCGGTATATTCACAATAATTCTTCATGTTCCTCCTGCCCGTTTATAGCGGTGAACTGCGGTGCATTTACCGACTCTCTTCTGGAAAGTGAACTTTTCGGCCATGTGAAAGGTGCTTTTACCGGAGCAGACAGAGACCACAAGGGATTGTTTGAAGAAGCGGAGGGAGGAACACTTTTTCTGGATGAAATAGGGGAAACCTCTCCCGGTATGCAGGTTAAGCTGCTGCGTGTTCTTCAGGAAAAGGAGATCCGCAGACTTGGGGAAAACAAAGCAAGAAAGATAAATGTAAGAATAATTTCTGCAACCAACAGGTGTCTGGAAGCTGAGATAAAAAGCGGCCGTTTCAGGAAAGATCTGTATTACAGGCTCAGGGTCATAGAGCTGAGGATACCCTCTCTGAAAACCAGAACGGAGGATATACTCCCTCTTGCACATTTTTTTCTGAAACAGGCATCCGCAGAAATGAAAACAGATGTCACCGGATTTTCTCCCGCTGCGGCGGAAGTGATGCTGAAATATGAGTGGCCGGGGAATGTAAGGGAACTGCAAAACGCTGTACAGCGGGCTGCTGCTTTGTGCGAATCGAGGCTTGTGAGCGTTTCTGATCTTCCGCCTGAGATTATCTCTTCGGATAATGAAAATGATGAGAATACAAGTTTCCTTACCTTGGAAGATATGGAGCGAAGCGCCATTGAACGGGCATTGGCTTATGTGAAAGGCAACAGAAAGCTGGCTGCTGACAGACTGGGTATAGGCGTGGCAACCCTTTACAGAAAGCTCAAACTGTACGGACTTGAATAAAGAAGGGGCGGAATAATTTCCGCCCCCATTATGTGTTTAAATCATGCTTATATTCTCAGAAACCTAAGCTGAGAGTAAGAACGTGTCTTTCGTCCTCAAGCTGTCCGGCGTATGCGCCGAGTTCTTCCTGATAGTAAGCGTAATCAAGCGTTACATAACGCAGATCCACACCGAAGCCTGCTGTGAAATAACCCTGATGCAGACCTGTTCTCAGTGCGAGAGCTTTCCATTTTGCCTGTGCGCCGAGGTTCACTCTTTTGGCTATATCGCTGTCCTGATCATTTGCCTGGAACACATCCCTGAAATCCGCAACAAAGTCTGTTGAGAAGGGGCCGAACTTGGGAGAGTAAGCCACTGAGAGGTTAAAAGTTGTCTCAAGGTCTTTCGCATCGCCCATGCTGGTGGTTCCTATGTTGTTGACAGCGGCGCCCACTCTGAGGTTTGAGGTGTTTTTGGGAGTAATGTTGTAAATAACGCCCACATTTGCAAGGAGCCCTGTCCCTTCTTCGAGGTCGTCTTCAATTATTTCGTCAAACTCATCGCTTGCTATATCTGCTACAGAATAGGTTTCGCTGAGGCTGCGTCTGTTCATGAGGATCACACTAACGCCAACATCGAGCTTGTCGCTCATGAATGAGCGGGATATACCGCCTATAATTCCGTAGTCAATAACAGCGTCCGCATCCAGTTCAGGGAACACTTTGTTTCTGGCTATGCCTGTCACCTGCGCACTGGCGAATACGCCCAAAGAAAAGTTCTTTTTGTAATAGGCGGGGAAAAAAGTACCGTTGAAGTTCTGATGTTTTCCGATTATGTCACGGAGAAAGTCTGCGACTTCGGACTCATCGTCCCAGTCTGTATCGCTGTAGGCGTTTTTATTGTCCATGAGGTTGTCATTGGCGCCTATCTGAAGGTTCAGTATGCTCCATCTGGATTTGTCAATCCTCGCCAGTCCTGCGGGGTTGTAGAAAAGAGCGTACTGATCCTCACCCATTGCGTAGTATGCATCACCCATTCCGAGCGCTTTTGTGGAGCGCACTATGGACGGATACTCCAGTGAGGCCGCGAACAGCACCGAGGGGAGTATAAGTATCGTTATAAGAATTATTAATTTTTTCATCCTACATGCCCCCCTACTATCACGTGGTTGATGTAATCTGCAATATCACCCGCATCGTAAATATCGTTGCTGTCATAGTCCAGATCATCGAGGAAATCCTGAAAATCTTCCTTGATGTCGCTGGAGTCGCCGCCTTTGATGCTGCTGAAAACATCAATAGCGCCTGCTATCGCAGTGAGGTTTCTGTTGATGCGCGCGTTGGCTTCATCAAGGTCATTTGCATCGCTGGCGTTGTTTACGACATCGTTTTCATCAACCATAACGCCGTTGAGAGCATCCCTTATCCCTTCCTGAGAGAGAACAAGGTAATCAACACCGCTTACATCCATTACGGTTTTGGCGATAATCAGTACTGTGTCCAGTGCGCCCAGGACACCTTTGAGAGTTCTGACGTTTTTGTCAGTTGAATTTTCATCAAGCACACCGAGAGCGAGCTCAATTGCGTTAAGGTAGTCTGAGATTGTGAGCGCCGCTTTTGCTCTGACCGATGAGGAAGAGGACGGATCTGCCGCAATTTCACCGCCGCCGAAGATAGATGCGATGATGTCGAAGGTGTCAAGATCGGAATCTGCCACTTCGATCAGGTTGATGAAGTCCACATTGACCTTGCCGAGATAAGCCGAAGCCAGATAGACCTGCTGTTTCGGGTTGAGATTTGATTTGGAGGCGTAGTAGCTGATTACGCTGTCATAATCTCCTTTGTCCAGAGCGCGTATAGCGTCAAACTCTTTTGCCGCGCTGCTGCTGTCGTCCGCTGCGCCTTCGAAAAGGTTTGTTCCGCCGCACCCCGCAAAGACGAGCGTGAGCAGCAGGATACTGAGAAGTACTGCCAGTTTTTTCATGTTAAACCCCTTTGTTGGTTGAATTAAATTATATTACCATAAGCATGATAATATTTAAAGACAGCTTAAAATAAAAGGTCATTTTACCAACGCGTAAAACAGTTCTGTTGCTGTTTTTATCTGTCGGTAGTATTATTCGGGCTATGATGATTAAGGCTTTTTTTGTATGCGTGTCAGTTTTTTTTCTTTCCGGTTTTTGCCTTGCCGCGGATCTTTCCGTGATGACGGGACAGATGATCATGGTAGGTGTCAAAGATACATCCGAAGAAGGGATAGCTCTTGTTAAAGACCAGATAGCTAAGGGGAAAGTCGGCGGCGTAGTGCTTTATAAATACAATATTGAAAACCCTCGTCAGATAAGAGAATTTAACAACAATTTAAAAGCTGCCGCCGGAAAGGGCTCTCCTGTCCTCTTCACAGCAGTGGATCAGGAAGGGGGAAAAGTCCAGCGTCTGGTGGCGGAAAAAGGGTTCAGAAGCTATAAATCCCACCGGGACACAGCGGGGAAACTCACTCCTGAGCAGGCTTTCAGGCAGTACTCCGAAATGGCTGCCGATTTGAGTGCGGCTGGCTTTAATGTGAATTTCGCTCCGTCAGCAGATCTCAATGTAAATCAGGACTCACCGGTTATAGGCAGGCTGGGCAGAAGCTTCTCCGCTGATGCTGAAACTGTGGCGGCATACGCCGGAGAGTTTGTGAAGGCGCACAGCAGGGCGGGTATTGTGACTTCTCTGAAACATTTTCCCGGTCACGGCAGCGCACTGAACGATTCTCATCTGGGGTTTACTGATGTTACCGGAACATGGACAGAAAAAGAGCTTGAGCCCTTCCGGCTTCTCATAGAGAAGGGGCTTGCCGTATCTGTTATGACAGCCCATGTTTTTAACTCCGGAATAGACCCTGTTTACCCCGCTACAATGTCAAAGAAGCACCTTGATATTCTCCGCAGGGATATGGGCTATGACGGTGTGATATTCACGGACGACCTCCAGATGGGTGCGGTGAGGGATAACTTTTCTTTGGAGGAGGCTGTTGTCCGGGCTGTGCAGGCGGGGGCGGATGTGCTTGTTTATTCCAATTTCTTTTTCAATGATCCTGAGTTTCCCGAAAAAGCAGCAGAGATCATAAAAAATGCTGTTGAAACGGGGCAGATCAGCATGGAAATGATTGAGCGCTCATACGTAAGGATTATGAAGCTTAAGCAGAATCTCCGTTAAAAGTTATCCCCATAACGCTTCCTGCCAGAAGCCACATGAGCATCGCCACCTCGGAATCGCCCAGATTGTTCTCAGTCAGCCCGCAGAGAAGAAATACGAGAAAAGCAGCCAGAACTCCGAATGAAAAAGGTATTTTCCGTTTAACCGCTTTGGCCAGTTCCTGCCCTATTGCGCCGAGAAACAGCAGAAGAGCCGTAAGTCCTGTCAGTCCGTATATTGCCGCATGATGCAGGTATGAGTTATGCGCATGGGCCATTGATGCCAGAGGCTTATCTGTATATTTGCGGACATTTTTCTGGAAGTTGTTATAACCTACTCCGAATACAGGGTTATCTCTGATGATTTTAACAGATGTTTCCCATAAAACTACCCGTGTGCCTATTGAACTGTTTGAAACTCTGTACTCCGCTGAAAATATTTTTCCGAAGCGTTCAGACAGCGAAGGGACAGTAAAGGCTGCCGCTGTGAACAGGGTACAGAGAATGAGGCTGTATACCAGTCCTTTGGCTTTGTATCTGGCGACAAGCATAACCGCTACGGCTAAAGGAAGAGAGAGCAGGGGGCCTCTTGAACCGGACAAAAGCAGCGCAGAAAACATGACAGGAAGTGCAGTGCAGCAGAGCAGCCTGTCGTAGCGTGATTTGAATTTATTATCAATAACCGTGAACAGACAGAGAATGAGGATGATTACAATACTGTTCCCGAAAGTAAGAGCATGTGTCATAAAGCCGTTTACCCTGCCAGCGTCCATGAAAAAATACTCGTAAATGGCATAAACGCCTGCGAAGCACCCGCCGGCGATTACAGAGAGTATAACTGTTCTCAGTTTCTCAGTATCGGTAACAAGGAACATTGCGGTAAAAAGAAATGCCATGCCCCAGAAGTTTCTCAGGGATTTTGTGTGCTCAAACTGGTTTTCCGTGAATAAAAATGTCAGCAGTATGCTTCCGTAGAGTATGCAGAAGAAAATAAACATCCTTGATTTGAAGAGGGAAAAATCACCTTCTTTGTAAATTATCCATGTTGTCCATATAATCATGATCCCAAGGAGAATCTGAGTGGCGCTTATGGAAACAGATTGAGAAAATCCGGTTAATGCAAGAATGTAGTTCATCTGTCGGCTCCCCCGAAAGCTTATATTTATCCGTTGAGTTCTTCGAGTACGCGCAGTATCTCAGGCAGAAGCTGTTTTTTTCTGGAAAGCACACCCGGCAGGTCAAAGCAGCAGTCCTCCGTCTTGTTGTAGGCGAGTATTTTCTCCGCCGCCTCAAATCCGGTGGTGAGGAGTATGCTTCTTTCCATAATAATGTCTGTGACAAGGAGCATGCCCCAGTCCAGCCCTTTTTCATTTGTATTTCTGCTTATTGCCTGAATCAGATTATTCTTGACTTCATCCATCTCCTGAAGGGTAACCACCTCGACCTGGCTTATGCCCACTTTGATGCCGTATTCCTCGTATATTTTGAAATCCGTGTTGATGATGCTTTGCGGGTCTCTGGTTTTAAGGCTGTCCGTGGCGGAGAATATCTCCACTCCGTATTCCTCGTAATTTATTCCGGCGAGTTCGGCCAGCGCATTCACCGCTCTTTTGTCCTCCTCGGTGGTTGTGGGGGATTTAAGGATGACGGTATCGGACAGTATGCCGGAAAGCAGGATGGAGGCTGTCTCCCTGTCTATTTCAACTCCGTTGATGATATACTGCTGATAAACAAGGGTGCATGTGCTGCCCACAGGTTTTGCGAAGAAGTGTATGGGTGTTTTCGTTTTGATGGTTCCCAGCCTGTGGTGATCGACAATCTCGTGAATCTGAGCTGTTTCCGCACCGTCCACAGCTTGGGAAAGCTCATTGTGATCCATGAGTATAAGCCCCTTCTGGGTTTTTTTGATAAGATCGGAGCGGGTGATAATGCCTATGAGCCTGTTGTCCCTGAGCACAGGAAGCCCTTTATGGTCAATCTGGAGGAGCTTGTCCTTCACTTCCTCAAGGTAGTCCCCTTCGTCCACGGAAGGTATGTCGGTCTTCATTACTGCCTTGGTGGGTATGCTCAGCTGGAGGCGGCGCACAGTCTCGGCTGTGTCCAGTTCGGAGATAAAAACCCAGCCTTCGTAGTTTGAAAAATCAAGATCCACATCGCTCTCGTCCCTTATTCCTGTGAGGATTATGGCGGGAAGCTGTTTTTTGACGGCATATTCTATGATGTCGCGTCTTTTGCCGACGATGAGCACCATGTCGCTGGATTCCTTCTTCTCCATGCGCTCCTTAAAGCGCTCATAGGGCATGGCGCCGATGATGACCGAGGCCTTGAACTCCTCGTTCCTGCCTCTTATAAAGTTATAGCCGCCTATGACCTTTTCAAAGTTTTCCGCCCTGAAATGGAAAACAGGCTTTGCAGTTACGTCTTTAGTGGCGAGGAAGTCCGAAAGCTCGAATATGCTTACTATCCCTTTAAATATATTCCCGCCTTCAACAACGGGAGTGATGCGTATTTTAAGCTCGTCTATGTTTCTGATTACGCCGAAAAGCGGTTCATTTTCATTGAGGGCTATTACCTGCCTGGTCATTACGTCACTGACCTTAGGGTAAACATCTTTTATGAAGACAGGGGGTGTTATTCCGAATTTATCAAAAATGAATCTTGTCTGTTTGTTAAGGTTTCCGCATCGGGCGGCGGTGTAGATATTTTCTTTATCCAGCTTATTTTTGAGCTTTGCATATCCGTATGCGGAGGCTATGGAATCAGTATCAGGGTTTTTGTGTCCCACAACGTATATTTCGGGCATTCGTGCTACCTCTGTAAAATAATCTGAACGATAACAGGGAATACCTGTTAATGCAAGCAGACATCAGGAAAAAATTTTATCCAGTGTTTCTTTCCTGTATGTAAAGATTTCATCCAGTTTCCGCTTCACATAAAGCATGTGCGCCAGCTCACCCAGAAAACCGAAGGGGAGGATGTAGTCCACCATGTCGGTCATTTCTGTTCCGCTATCTGTTTCACGGAAAATGTGCTGGTGATGCCAGAATTTATATGGCCCGAATCTTTGCTCGTCCACAAAGAAGAACGGTTTTTCCGCGTGGGTTATTTCGGTAATCCACTGAACGGGAATCCCGCCGAAGGGGGTAATTGTGTAGCGGACAACCATTCCGGCGTATGTTTCCGGCGGGAGCTCTGTTCTGACCTTAAAGCCCAGCCACGGCGGCGTAATCTCCGCAAGCTTTGCCGGATCACCGAAAAACTCCCATGCCCTGTTTATGCCAACAGTGAGCGTCTGTTTACGTATAAGTGTATGAAGTTTCAAAACATCACCCTTTGCCTGACAAATTTCTGACATTTCTGCCACAAGAGTATTAAACCCATAATTATTTTAAGATGTATAATCGATAGTACGGCAAAAAGTTATAAAAATGAATGCCTGAAAATGCGCAGCGAAACGGCAAAATGAGGGGAAATCCTTTTAATTATGGAAAAAACGGGCGAAAAATCATTGTTTAATGTTAGAATTAATCAGGTGAATGTGATGAGGCAGTATTTTATCCGCCATGCCCACGCGGAAGAAAGGCATGAATGGACGGGGGACGATATGCTGCGCCCCCTCACAGGTGAGGGAAAACGGCGGATGGAGAGGGCGGTGCGGAGATTCTTCTCAGTTTATCCTGCGCCTTACCATGTTATTACCTCGGAGGCCGTCCGGGCGGTGCAGACTGCGGAGATAGTGTGCGCAGTGACCAAGGGCGGGCTTGTTACTGAGCCTCTTCTGAATCCGGGAGCGGATATAGCGGGCTGGCTTGAGGCTGTGAAGAAGTATCCCGGTTATTCCACGACCGCTTTTGTGGGGCATGAGCCGGATATGACTGAGTTCCTCTCGTTTTACATGGCGGGAAACGCTATGGAGCTGGTGCTTAAGAAGGGCTCAATATGCCATCTGGAAAACAGGCATCTCATTAACCTCATACAGCAGAAACTGCTGACTGACTGAGGCTGATATTTTGAAGAATAATATTTTTGTTCTTAAATCCTTTTCACCGGATGAACTGCAAAGCTTTACCGGCTGGAGCCTTGGAGACGAGGCCGTTAAGAGCGGCGCGGAGGAATCCGGCTTTCTGCTGGATACGTTTGACTGGCTGCTCTGGCAGGCGGAATGTGTTCTCTTCTTTTCCGGCTCTTTTTTAAGGCTTTACAGAAACGGAAAAACAGTCAGTGCGGAGGCTGTGTCCGCGCCGAAAAACTATGAAGATATACCCGAAGGCAAGCTCCGTGAACTGGTGCGGATGAACACCAGCCCCCGGATTCTGGAGATAAAAGCGCAGTGTGCGATAAAAACAGACTGCTTCGGCATCATCAATGAGGACGGCAAAACTATCTGCCGTATAAGGCTGAGCACTGTTAGCATCAATGATTTCTCATGCTTATTCGCGGAACTTATGCCGCTGAAAGGCTATGACAGAGAAGGGGCTATGGTTCAGGCCGCCTTGGAGGATCAGGGAGGAAAGAGAACTCTCAGATCCCCCATTGTCCATGCCCTGAGGAAATCAGGCCTCAGACCCGGTGCATACAGCACATCAGCAGAGGCTGACTGCGCACCTGATGCACCCGTTGCGGATGTTCTGAGGGATATTCTCCTGAAACTGCTCAATATTATGGAACAGAACGAAGCAGGGGCGGCTGAGGGGCTCGACTCTGAGTTTCTCCATGATTTCAGGGTGGCACTGAGGCGTTCACGCTCAGCCTTTACAATGTTTAAGGGTGTTTTTCCGCCGGAGGAGCATGCATATTTCCGGACAAAGCTTTCCGAGCTCTTTTCCCGCACAAATTCTGCCCGTGATCTGGATGTTTATCTCAGAAAAATACAGGAATACAGAACCCTTCTGCCGGATGATATGCGTGATGATTTGATGCCGGTGGAGAAGTATCTGGCACGCTCACGGAAAAAAGAGCATGAGCGGATTGTGTCTCTTCTGGGTTCAGCGGAGTATGCTGACCTGAAAGCGGAATGGAGAAGCTTTCTCTCCCATGAAACACACACGGAAGAGGGCAGACGCAGTGTCCGGGATTCCGCTGCGGAAGTGATAAAAAAAGCATACGGCAGAATATATAAGGAAGGGCGGGATCTGCACGGGGAGAGCCCGGCGGAGGAGATTCACAGGGTGCGCATAGGCTGCAAAAAGCTGCGTTATGCTCTTGAATTTTTCAGGACTATTTTCCCGGAGAAGGCTGCGGACGGAGTCACCAAAAGGCTGAAAAGGCTTCAGGATGCTCTGGGCGCTCATCAGGATTATGAGGTTCAGCGTGAAAAGCTGATGTACTATACCGAAGAGGCTGCAAAAAGGCTTAAAAAGCCTGTCAGTATGTCCCTTGCGTCAGGTTATCTTGCGCGTTATCTGGATGAGCTTCAAAAGGCGGAACGGGAAAAATGCCTTGAACTGATTGAGGATTTTGTCTCTGCAAAAACACGCGGACTTATAAATGAAATGCTGAAATAAAAAACACGGAGCTGGCTGATGAAGATAATGGCGGTTTACAGTATAAAGGGCGGGGTGGGCAAAACTGCGGCGGCGGTGAATCTGGCTTACTGTGCGGCGCAGAGCGGAATGCGGACGCTTCTCTGGGACTTTGACCCGCAGGCGGCCTCCACTTTCTATTTCCGCGTCAAGCCGAAGCTGAACAAAAGCATGAAGAAGGCTGTTCAGGGGAAAAGCGACCTTGAGGCGGAGATAAAAGCCACTGATTTTGAGAATCTTGATATAATTCCTGCTGATTTCTCCTGCCGGAACATGGATCTTTTTCTGGATGCGGCGGATAAGCCGAAAAAAGCCGTCCGTGACATGTTCAGGAGCGTAAGCGGGGACTACGACCTTGCCATAGCTGACGCGCCGCCGGGAATCACCCTTCTCTCGGAAGGTATTATGAAAGCTGCCGATGTGCTGGCGGTTCCCCTCATTCCCACTGTTCTTTCGCTCCGCACCTGCGGAATGCTCCTTGATTTCCTGAAAGAGAACAAAATGAAGGATGTCACAACCGCTCTGTTTTTCTCCATGGCTGACAGACGCAAAAAAATACACCGTGAAGTGATGGACAGCACTGAGTTTGAGGGGGTAAAGCTTCTTGAAAACCATGTGCCTTATTCCGCAGAGGTTGAGAAAATGGGGCTTCACCGCGCCCCGGTAGGCGTGTTCAGTCCGAAAAGCAAAGCGGCTGATGCTTATGCTAATATCTGGCGGGAAATTGTAAATATTTTGTAAAATCGTCTTAAAATGGTTACAAACACTGGTATTGTAATGTAATGTGACTCATACAAATTTCGTAATTCCGGGGTAGCTGTATCAATGTTAGGAAACGGAATAAACATAGCCGTGGTGGACATAGGAAGCAACACTGTCCGCCTCCAGGTTTCACAGGTTAAGGATAAGAGCTACAGGGTTCTTGAAGAATACAAGGAATCAGTGCGCCTCGGCGATGAGGTGTTCGAGTCCGGAATGATTACAGAGCCCGCCCTCGCCAGACTTTTGCAGAGCCTGAAAGAGGTGCGCGCAATAATAGACAACTGGAAGGTGCACCAGATCCGGGCTGTGGCAACAGCCTCATTCAGGGCGGCATCAAACTACAGCGAAGTTATTCAGAAGGTGATGGACACCTGCGGCTTCGGCGTTGAGATAATCAGCGGCGAGGAGGAGGCGCGCTATACCTTCATCGCTGCTTCGGCAAATTTTGAGATAAGCAAGTACCACGCCCTTGTGCTGGATATAGGCGGCGGCAGCGCGGAATATTCCATTGTGAACAGAGGAAGGCTTGAAAAAGCGCACAGTGTGGAGCTGGGCTGCAACAGGCTGACCAAAATGTTTTTCAAAAACGACCCTGTGACCAACTCAGAGTACCAGACATTGAAGGATTTCCTTGTGAAAGAGGTTCGCAGGTTAAAGCTGCCCAAATCCATCGATCTGGTTATCTGCACCGGCGGCTCAATGGGCAACCTTTCCACAATCCATTACCTGACAGGCGGCCAGAGGGCTGACAGAACAGTAAAATACCTTGAGCGTAAGCACCTCAAAAAGCTGATAAATGATATAAAAAATAAAACCATGAGTGAGCGCATACAGATTCCCGGCATGGAGGAGAAAAGGGCGGATATTATTCTGGCTGCCGCCATGCAGGTGGATGCCGTACTGGAAGAGACCGACGGCGAAGGGCTCTACACCCTCAGCGGCGGACTGAGAAGCGGACTCACCATAGACACCATAAACAAGATGGGGCTTGAGCTCCCTTTTCAGCAGAATATGGACAATATCCGCCATGCCAGACTCATAGAGATAGGCAACAAGTTCACCTTTGAGGAGCGCCACGCAAGGCAGGTGACAAAGCTCTGTAAAAAGATGTTCGACGGGCTTTACGCTGAGCTCGGTCTTGAAAAAAGCGACTGGCCTGTGCTTGAGGCTGCCTCCCTTCTGCATGACATAGGCAACTATATTTCATACTCCAAGCACCATAAACATTCGCAGTACCTTATAATGAACTCCGACCTCATGGGCTACAACCACGATGAAATAAACATGATAGGCAACATCGCCAGATACCACCGCAAGAGCCCGCCCCGCTCATCCCACAGGCTTTTTAATATGATGGGCGAGGCCGACCGGCACAAAACAGCGGCAATGAGCGCCGTTCTCCGCGCTGCGGACGGGCTGGACAGATCGCACAAGTCTCTGGTGAGGGATGTGGAAGTGCATGTTAAGCCCAAGAAGATAGAGATTAAGCTTGTTTCCGAGTACAACCTTTCCCTTGAAAAGAAAAAGTTCGAGATGAAAAAGGACCTTCTGGAAGAGATAAGCGGTAAGGAGCTGGCTATTCTATGAAAAACGGTCTTTTTGCAACGATTAACATAGGCGCCAGCGCTTTCCGCATGCAGATCTCCGAGTTTAATGAAGGGCAGGAGCGGATAATGGAAACTCTGGTGAAGCCCCTCGGTCTCGGCAAGGACACCTTCACCAAGGGCTACATAACGCTGGACAGTGTTTACAAGGCAACGAATATATTACAGATGTTCCGCCATAAGCTGGATGAGTACGGCATAAAGAAAAACTACAAATGCGTCTGCACCAGCGGAGTGAGGGAGGCGCGCAACCGCTATTTCCTCATAGACCATGTGATGAACAAGACAGGGCTTAAGCTTGATGTTATTGAGCCTTCGGATGAGATATACATAAAATACATCGGCGTTAAGAACGACATAAAAAACTTTGAGAGCTACGAGAAAAGGGGTGTTCTGTTCGCCAATATCTCAAGCGGCAACGTATCCATAAACATACTTAAGGACGACACAAGCATTTTCTCCGGCTCACTCCCATACGGCAGTCTGCGTCTGCGCCAGCTTTTCAAGGGAATACCCATACACAGCAGGTACAAGGCGTATAACCAGTATGTGGAGACAATGTTCAACACCATAAACTCGTCCCTCGGTGGTTCGCCTAAGATAAAATATCTGGTGTGCTCCGGCAGTTCGGTAAACACCCTCCAGTTCATCTTCGACCCGAAGGAGAACTATTTCCACCGCACAAAGCTTGAGGAGCTTTACGAAAGAGTTAAGGACAAGACCTCTCAGGAGAACATGACCATGCTGGGCATAAGGATAAGCGAGGCGAAGGTGCTTGTGCCCATGCTTGAGACTTATCTGCGCCTTATGCAGTTTGTGGGTACGGACAAGGTGCAGTTCAGCCGCAAGTCGTTCCCCAACGTGCTCACGAGGTATTACTCAAACAATATACGCGACAACGGTTTCAGGGGCAGGCTCCGCAACACGCTTTATCATCTGGGCAGACGCTATAACTTTGACGAGCCCCACTCTAAAGTGGTGACCGACTACTCCGTTCAGATTTTCGATGCCTTGGGCGATCTCCACAACCTCGGCATGAACGAGAGGATGCTCCTTGAAGCGGCGGCGATTCTCCATGACATAGGCTATTATATTGATGCAAAAATGCACCATGAGCACTCGTATTACATAGCTAAGGCTTTTGACATGCCCGGCCTGGATCAGGAGCAGATAAAGATAATCGCCTTCCTTGTCCTCATGCACAGGGTGGGCACGGATGAAACCGCAGAGACGAGACTTTCGTATCTGAATATGGAAACACAGCTTACCATCAGAAAGCTGGTGAGCATTCTGCGCATAGCGGACTCGCTGGATACAAGCCACATGCAGCTTGTGGAGAGTGTGGATGTTGAGGTGCTGAGCAGCAGGATAATAATAAAAGCAAGAACCAGAAAGCATGCGTATCTGGAAAAACTGGGGTTTGACCAGAAAAAGAGTATGTTCCTTGAAACATTCGGTATTCCCGTTGAACTGGAGATGAAGGTACTTTATGAGTGAGTATAAATTTATAAACAGGGAAATAAGCTGGCTCCAGTTTAATGAGCGGGTGCTGAGAGAGGCGGAGGACGAGAGTGTCCCGCTTCTGGAAAAGCTTAAGTTTCTGGCTATCTTCTCGTCCAATCTGGACGAGTTTTTTATGATCCGCGTCGCCGGGCTTTATGATCAGGTGGACGCGAAATACAATATTAAGGATGCCTCCGGCTACACCCCGAAAGAGCTTCTGGCGAAAATATCCGAAACCGCGCACAGGCTGGTTAAGGATCAGCAGAAGATTTTCCGCAAAGTGATAAAGGAATGCGCCAGACACCACATAGTCATCCAGCCGGAGATTGACGGCGAGCTCTCTGACATTGTGGAATCCATATTCAATGACGAGATACAGCCCCTTATCTCCCCCGTTACCCTGAGCACGGCGAACCCTTTTCCGTTTATCTACAACCTGCGTCAGTGCATTTTTGTAAAGCTTGAGAGAGCGGGCGAAACCCACTACTCCATAATAATTATTCCCGAAAACCTCCAGAGAGTGTTCAAAATACGCCTGCACCGCACATACTGCATCACCAGCGAGGAGATAATCGCCCGCTGCCTTCCGCAGGTTTATCCGGGATATAAGGTAACGGACAGCTACACTCTCCGCCTTACAAGGAACGCCGACCTCACAGTGGAGGAGGACGAGGCGGAGGATCTGCTGAAAATTATAGAAAAGAAGCTCCCCTCGCGCAAGAAGGGGAATGTGGTCAGGGTTGAGCTTGACAAAACCGCGCCGGATGAGGTGCTTAAGTTTCTCCGGGAACATATAGGCTTT
This sequence comes from Geovibrio ferrireducens, assembly GCF_026226615.1. Taxonomy (NCBI): domain Bacteria; kingdom Pseudomonadati; phylum Deferribacterota; class Deferribacteres; order Deferribacterales; family Geovibrionaceae; genus Geovibrio; species Geovibrio ferrireducens. The sequence goes on along the minus strand of NZ_JAJAPB010000014.1, from coordinate 1,512 downwards.
GATGATGAGGATGTTTACATTGTGGACAAACCCCTTGACCTCACATTCCTTTTCTCCATTGCAGACGGCAATCCGGATCTTATGTACCCTGAGCACAAGCCGTTTGTGCCCTACGGGCTGACTGCGGATGAGAATATTTTCGACAGGCTTAAGGAGCGGGACTTTGTTTTCTACCGCCCGTATCACGATTTCGGGTTTCATTCCGCCCTGATACGCCGCGCTGCTGCGGATGATCAGGTTCTGGCAATAAAAATGACCCTCTACAGGGCTAACCGCGGCTCAAGCATAGTGGAATCCCTCTCCGAGGCAGCAAGACGCGGCAAGCAGGTCTGCGTGGTGATAGAGCTCAAGGCGCGCTTTGATGAGGAGCGCAACGTGGGCTGGGCAAAAAAGCTTGAGGAAGCGGGCTGCATAGTCACTTACGGAATACCGGGGCTTAAGATCCACTCCAAAAACCTCCAGATAATAAGGAGGGAACCGCAGGGAATAGTCCGCTACAGCTATCTTTCCACAGGAAACTTCAATGAGGCGACAGCGAAGATATACACGGACATAGACTACATCACAGCGGATGAAACTGTGGGCAAGGAGTGCGCAAACCTGTTTAACCTCCTGATGGGTTATACTGACTACGCTGACTGGGACAGAATAAGCGTCGCACCGACCGGGCTCAAGGCGAAGCTCCTCTCACTCATAGATTACGAGATAGAAAATGCAAAGGCGGGCAAAAAGGCAGAGATGATCGTGAAAATCAACTCGCTGATAGATAAGGAGCTTATTATGAAACTCCATGATGCTTCCTGCGCAGGTGTTAAGATAGAGATGATAATACGGGGAATCTGCGGTATGACAGCGGGGGTTACGGGGCTGACGGAAAACATCAGCATCCGCAGCATTATCGGCCGCTTTCTGGAGCATCCCCGTATAATCTGTTTCTATCACGGCGGCAAAAAGCGGCTTTTCATATCCACAGCGGACTGGATGGAGCGCAACATGCACTCAAGGGTTGAGCATCTTTTCGAGATTACTGATAAAAACGCCAAGGACTTTATGATGACGATACTTTCCAGCAACCTTAAGGATAATACCAAATCATGGGTTCTGGAAGGGGAAACATACAGGAAACTCAAGCCGGAATCAGGGGAAGAGCCTCATAACACTCAGGAGTTTTTCATCGGTAAGCAGATCGGGCATTAGTCATAAGCTTATGTTGCCTTTTGCTTTGTTAAGGTGTATCTTAATAAGACAGAATATATCTTATTAAGGTGCGGTCATGGCAAAGATGTGCAAACTATCAAAATCCGAACGTAAAGAAAAACTTGACGGCGAAAAGCCAAAATACATCTGCAAATGCGGAAAAGAAGCCGTAAAGGACAAGCACCTCTGCAAGCCTGAGAAAATGTAAGGCACAGGATGTGCTGCCGCCGTGCGCAGCGAAGCCGCATTCACTGCGGCGTGAGCGTGTATAAAAAATTCCCACGGAGGGAGAATTTTTTATTGTTAAATGAGAAA